>JARICB010000151.1 GCA_029264225.1 Nocardioides sp.
GATCCCGCACGGGATGCGGCCGGCCTACGTCGGTGCCATGGGGTCTCGTCGCGCGCACGACGACCGGATGGAACGGCTGCGCGAGGCTGGGCTTACCGCAACCGAGCTGGCCCGACTCTCCTCGCCGATCGGCCTCGATCTGGGGGCACGGACGCCCGAGGAGACGGCGATCTCCATCGCTGCCGAGATCATCGCCTCCCAGTGGGGCGGCACCGGCCAACGACTGGCGAGCATCGCGGGTCGGATCCACCACGAGGATCCGGTCCGACCCCTGAGCGCCGACCCGATCCACGACTGAGCCCTGTTGCGCCGGCCGGCGCCCGGCTACCGTGAGGCCAACCCTCGTGGAGCCGCCCGATGAGTACCGATGACCTGCACGCCCGCCGTGTGGAAGCGGTGCGCGCGTGGACCGAGTTCGTGACGCATGGCGACGGGGCCGAAGCGAGCGTCCGGCCGGAGATCCGCCGCAGCTGGGAACTGTCCGGCGTGGTGTCGCCATCGCTTGCCCAGGCGCCGCTGGCCGATGAGGACGCGACCGCCGACTACTGGCGTGAGTCAGCACTGCAGGCGGCAGTGACACGAATACAGGACGAACTGCGGCGCACCGCCGAGGCCGTAAACTTCGCCTGGCGGCTGGTGCGTCGATAGGAACCGTGGCAGTTCTCGGGGCGTCCGATGTAGGTGTGAGAATCTCTTGTCACCGTCCCTACCCGGAGGCCAGCCATGGAACGTCCGACCCTGCACCCCGTCCGGAGGCCTGCCGTCGCGGCCTTCGCCCTGGTTGCCCTGACCTTCGCTGGCTGCGGCTCCGGCTCCGGCTCCGGCTCCGGCGCCGGCGCCGGCGCCGGACAGGCCGCCGACGCACCGAGCAGCACTTCGACCGACCTCACGGTGCCGGCGGCGAGCAGTGCGAGTCGGTGCATGACCCCCAACGTGCCCCTGCTGGCGACGCAGGATGCGGCGTTCGAGGGCACCGTGACCGACGTGGCCGACGGCACCGCGACGTTGAGGGTCGATCGCTGGTTCAAGGGTGGGGAGAGCGAGACCGTCACGGTCAGTGCGCCGAATGATCAGGAGCAAGCGCTCCTCCAGGCGGTGGACTTCAGGCAGGGGCAGACCTACCTGGTCAGCAGCACGAACGGGCAACTCTCGGTGTGCGGCATGAGTGCGCCGAAGGACGATGGGTTGGCTGAGCTCTACGAACAGGCCTATGGCGACTAGGAGACATCGCTGCTAGAAGACATTGAGCGGTCGGAACTGCACGCTGATCCGTGGTCCGGCCGCTGCCACCTTGGGCACCGCATGCTCCCAGGTGCGCTGACAGGAACCGCCCATCACGACGAGATCGCCGTGTCCCATCGTGACGGTGATCGACGCTCCGCCGCCGCGTGGTCTCAGGACCAGCCTGCGCGGGTCGCCGAGCGAAACGATCGCGACCATCGTGTCGGTGCTCCGTCCCCGGCCGATGGTGTCACCGTGCCACGCCACCGAGTCGCGGCCGTCGCGGTAGTAGCAGCATCCGGCACTGACGAAGGGCTCGCCGAGCTCGGGCCGGTAGTGCGCACTCAAGGCGTCGCGGGCCGCGGTCAGTCCTGGGTGAGGGAGTGGATCGGCCAGCAGGTAGGTATGAACGAGACGCGGTACGTCGACGATGCGGTCATACATCTGGCGACGCTCGGCGCGCCAGGGGACGCCGGTCACCATCGCAGCGAACACCTCGTCGGCGCCGGGCAGCCAGTCGCGCTGGATGTCGAGCCAGGCGCCGTGCGCGAGACTGCGGCGCTGCGGTGCCAGGACGGCGACTGCATGTGCGGGCGAAGCCGTTTCGAAGAGGGTCGACTGGAAGTCCACGACAACGATCGTACACGCATCGTCGAACAGGCGTTCGATGGTAAATCGGGATTCGGGTAGCGGACCTTGGAAGGATGCGGGAGGGTTGGCGCCATGACGAATCCTGACGCCGCCGCACCTCGCGCGGTCGCTGCCTCCGTGCGCAACCTGACCAAGACCTATGGTGCAGGCGATGCCATGGTCCGGGCGCTGGACGACGTGAGCCTGGACCTGATGTCGGGGGAGTTCACCGCCATCATGGGCCCCAGTGGTTCTGGCAAGTCGACCCTCATGCACTGTTGTGCGGCGCTCGACACCGCGTCGTCCGGGCAGGTCTTCATCGGCGACCTGGAGCTCGGCGGGCTCAAGGACAAGGAGCTGACTCGCCTCCGACGAGACCAGATCGGCTTCGTCTTCCAGTCGTTCAACCTGGTGCCTACGCTGAGCGCCGAGGAGAACATCGTGCTGCCCGCCTCCATTGCGCGCCGCAAGCCGGACCGGGAGTGGTTCGACACGGTGATCGACACCGTCGGCATCCGTGACCGACTCGGGCACCGGCCCAACCAACTCTCGGGGGGCCAGCAGCAGCGCGTTGCCGTGGCCCGCGCCCTGGTCGGTCGACCGCTGATCGTCTTCGCCGACGAGCCGACCGGAAACCTCGACTCCCAGTCGGGCGCCGAGGTGCTCGACCTGCTCCGGCGCAGCGCGAGGGACCACGGCCAGACCATCGTCATGGTCACCCACGACCCGGTGGCGGCCTCCTACACCGATCGGGTTGTCTTCTTTGCCGACGGCCGCGTGGTTGATGAGTTGCGCAACCCCGACCGCGACCGTGTGCTCGACGTGATGGCGCGCATGTCCGCGCCGACTGCGGGCTGACGCCGTGTTTCGCGCAGCCCTGAAGAGTCTGCTCGGGCGCAAGGTGCGTCTCTTGATGAGCACCTTCGCGATCGTTCTGGGGGTGGCCTTCGTGGTCGGCACCCTCGTCTTCAGTGACACCCTCAGTCGCAGCTTCACCGCACTGCTGTCCTCGACAGTGGGTGACGTCGTGGTGCGCCCGGCGGGCACCGACGGCGCCGCCGAACCCACCGCACGCACGGTCAAGGCCACTCTCGTCGACCGATTGGAGAAGGTCGAGGGGGCCGCGCGGGTCGACGGAAACGTCAACGCTTTCGGTGTCTACGTCATCGGTACCAACGGCAAGGTGATCGGTGGCAATGGGCCGCCGGCCATCGGCGCCAACTGGACGGGCGCCCCCGCCGGACATGACCTGGAGGGGGCGGCCATCATCGCCGGCCGAGCGCCCGCGAAGGCTGGTGAGATCCTGCTCGACTCCAAGACGGCCAGCGAGGGCGGCTACGTCATCGGTCAGGACGTCAACATGGTCACCGCGACCGACCAGGGCCCCCTCACCGCCGAGCTCGTCGGGCTGATCGGCTTCCCCTCGGGCGGCTCGCTCAACGGCGCCACCTTTACCGGCTTCGACACCGCGACCGCGCAAGACCTCTTCCTCGGCGGCAAGGACGCCTATACCGATCTCTGGGTCACTGCCGAGCCCGGTACCAGCCAGGAGAAGCTGGCCGCCGCCGTGACCCGGGCGCTACCCGAGGGTGTCGAGGCGGTCACAGGTGATGAGGCAGCCGATGAGGCAGCCTCCGCACTTCAGGAGGCGGTTGGCTTCCTCACCACGTTCCTCCTCATCTTCGCCGGCATCTCGCTCGTCGTGGGCGCGTTCCTGATCGTCAACACGTTCTCCATCCTGGTCGCCCAACGGAGTCGGGAGCTGGCGCTGCTGCGCGCACTCGGGGCCAGCAAGAAACAGGTCACCCGTTCGGTGCTGGTGGAGGCGTTCGTTCTCGGCCTGCTCGGCTCCACCATCGGGCTGGGGCTCGGCATACTTCTGGCGATTGGCATGCGCACACTGTTCGCGCAGTTCGGCCTCGACCTGTCCGGCCAGCCCCTGATCATGGCACCACGCACCGTGCTCGCGGCCTACGGCGTAGGGGTGCTGGTCACGATGGGCGCCGCCTTCTTCCCGGCCCGACGTACGACCAAGATTGCTCCCGTCCAGGCGATGCGCGACGACATCGCCATGCCGGAGTCGAGCCTGCACCGGCGATTCCTGGTGGGGGTTGCGATGATCCTGGCCGGCGCTGGAGTACTCGCCGCAGGACTGCTCGACACGGTCCCGCGCGCGGGCTACTTCGTCGGTGGGGGCATCCTGGCCATCCTGCTGGGGGTGGCGTCGGCCAGCCCGGTGATCAGTCACCCGTTGCTCGCAGCCGCTGCCTGGGTCTATGCGCGGATCTTCGGCACGATCGGTGCGCTGGCCGGGCAGAACTCGCTGCGCAACCCGCGGCGCACGACCGCGACGTCATCGGCCCTGATGATCGGGCTCTCGCTGGCCTGCACGATGGCGATCGTCGGCGACTCCGCCAAGGCGAGCGTCGACCAGACGATCGAGGAGAACTTCATCGGTGACTACGTCGTCAGTTCCCTCTTCGGCCAGGCCTTCTCGACCAGGATCACCCGAGACATGGCCCAGGTCAAGGGCGTCGACCACGTGTGGGCGCAGCGCTTCGCGTTCACCGGTTCGGGTCGAGACTCTCAAGGGATCGGCGCCATCGACCCGACGGCGCTTCGCGGGGGTATCGGTCTCAAGATGGTGTCGGGCACCGACGACCTGCGCGACGGCACGGTAGTGGTCGATCAGTCCTACGCCGACGACAATGGCCTCTCGGTCGGGGACACCTACGACGTGGATCTCGCCGATGGGCCCCACCAGTTGAAGATCGTCGGCATCTACGCCGAGAACCCGATCCTTCTCATTCCGGTGGTGACCACCCCCGAGACGCTGATCGCAGCCGGCTACCCGAACGCCGACAACTTCTTGATCATCGACTCCGACGGCACTCCGGGCGTGGAGCAGGCGCTCAACGCGATCGTCGAGAAGTCGCCGATCGTCACGGTCAAGGACCAGCAGGGCTTCGCCGACGAGCAGCGGAAGCCGATCGACCAGTTGGTGCTGATGATCTTCGCGCTGCTCGGACTCGCGCTGCTCATCGCCGTGCTCGGCATCGTCAACACCCTGGCGCTGTCCATCATCGAGCGCACCCGCGAGATCGGGCTCCTGCGTGCCATCGGCGTCAGTCGAGCGCAGTTGCGGCGGATGGTGACCCTGGAGTCGGTAGTGATCGCGCTGCTCGGTGCGGTGCTGGGCTTGGTGCTGGGCATCGGCTTCGGCATCGCCTTGATGTATTCCCTGCGGGACGAGGGGCTGGAGGTGATCTCGGTTCCGGCCGGCCAACTGGCCATCTTCCTGATCGTCTCGGTAGTGATCGGGGTGCTGGCCGCGCTCATCCCCGCCCGGCGGGCTGCTCGACTCGACGTGCTCAAGGCCATCAGCACCGACTAGTGCGAGGGCTGGCGGGTTCTATCATGAATTTCCACGGTTCCGCTACATCTAGGCGCGGCGACCCATAGACTTCCGCCGTGAATGTCGTGGGACTCAAGCGTACCGAGGGTACGCTCAAGCACGTCCAGGTGCGCGAATACGTTCGGGCGCTGATCGCGGACGCCGAGCCCGGGTCGTCCGCACCATCGGAACGTGAGTTGGTGGCCCGCTTCGGAGTGGCCCGGATGACGGTGCGTCAGGCCCTCGACGTGTTGGTGAACGAGGGCAAGCTCGAGCGGGTCCCGGGACGTGGCACCTTCGTGACGCACCCGCGTCGGCGGGTCGGACGGCTCTCGTCCTTCACCGAAGACATGCGGCTCCGCGGACTCCTGCCCGAGTCGCAGACCCTGTTGGCCCGGCGTGAGCAGGCGGGTCCCGGGGTGGCGCGGGCATTGGAGATTTCGTCCGGCGACTCCGTCATCCACTGGAAGCGTCTGCGGCGTGCCGACCAGAACATCGTGTGTGTCGAGGACGCCTACCTCAACGAGGTCCTGCTCCCGGGATTCCTCCAGGCCGGCATGCCGACCAGCCTCTACGAGGCGCTGGGCGAACGAGGTCTGCGCCCTACCTGGGCCGAGGACTCGATCAGCGCCGAGGTCGCCACCGAGGAGGAGGCAGGTCTCCTCGAGGTGGCGGCGGGCGCCGTGGTGCTGCACGTCTCGCGCCGGGCGCTGGCGCAGGAGAAGGTGGTCGAGGTGTCTCGTACGGCATTTCGTCAGGACCGGTTCACGCTCTACGTGCAACTCGGCGACGTCGGCTGATCCTTACCTACGCAGCGACGGTCGCTGCAGTGACTCGAGCTCCGCAGTGACGTTGGCACGCGCCCTGACCTCCCACAGGCTCGCGCCGACCTCGGTAGCGAAGAGACGGGGCGCTGCGAGCAGTTCGCCCAGCACTTCGACCCGCCCGAGGATGAAATCGGCGTCGGAGATGGCCGCGTAGTCGCGTCGGACGCCGGCCACATAGGCCGCGTAACGCTCGGTCGGTGCCGCCAGGATGGCCAGGTCGGCGTCATTGAGCACGCCTGCGTTCAGATCGCCGACCGCGGCGCGATGGTGCTCGGTCAGCCGCACCAGCCGCGCCACCTCAGCGGCCGGGGGGTCGGGCAATGCCTGCTCGGCCCACGCAGCGGACCGCTCCTCCGGCTCGGGCAGCGCGTCGTAGACCGCGTCGTGGAACCAGGCGGCGAGCACCACCGGTATCCGGTCGAACCGTTCGCCCGCGCGGTCGAGCTCGTCGATGCGGTCGAGCACGTCGGCGAGGTGACGCTGGTCGTGATACCCGTTACGGTCCCAGGCGGCGATCAGTGCGTCGCGGACCGCGAAGAGCCCCCGCAGCGGCCAGCGCATCGCCAGATCCATGACTAGGTCTCAGGCCGGCGACGGCAGGTCGTCGGCGTCCACGATCCGGTAGGCGTAACCCTGCTCGGCCAGGAATCGCTGCCGGTTCTGGGCGAAATCGGCATCCACGGTGTCACGGGCCACGACGGTGTAGAAGTGGGCGGACTTGCCCTCGCTCTTGGGTCGCAGCAGTCGGCCCAGTCGTTGGGCCTCCTCCTGCCGGGAGCCGAAGGAGCCGCTGACCTGGATGGCCACCTCGGCCGAGGGCAGGTCGATGGAGAAGTTGGCGACCTTGGAGACGACCAGCAGCGAGAGTTCGCCGGAGCGGAACGCGTCGAAGAGCCGTTGACGTTCCTTGACCGGGGTCTCGCCCTTGATCACGGGTGCGTCGAGCAGTTCCGCGAGTTCGTCGAGCTGGTCGATGTATTGGCCGATGACCAGGGTGGGTTGTCCCTGGTGGTGATCCACCAGGCGGCGTACGACGTCGATCTTGGTGTGGGTGCACGACGCCAGCCGGTAGCGCTCCTCAGGCTCGGCGGTCGCGTAGGCCAACCGCTGCCCCTGGGGCAGCGTGACCCGGACCTCGACGCAGTCGGCGGGCGCGATCCAGCCCTGCGCCTCGATGTCCTTCCACGGTGCGTCGTAGCGCTTCGGGCCGATCAGCGAGAACACCTCGCCCTCCCGGCCGTCCTCGCGCACCAGGGTGGCGGTCAACCCGATCCGGCGCCGGGCCTGCAGGTTGGCGGTCATCCGGAAGATCGGGGCCGGCAGCAGGTGCACCTCGTCGTAGACGATCAGGCCCCAGTCGCGGGCATCGAGCAGTTCGAGGTGGGTGTAGACGCCCTTCCTGCGGGTGGTCAGCACCTGGTAGGTCGCGATGGTGACGGGTCGAACCTCCTTGACCGATCCGGAGTACTCTCCGATCTCGTCCTCGGTCAGTGAGGTGCGCCGGATCAACTCGTCCTTCCACTGACGGGCGCTGACCGTGTTGGTCACCAGGATCAGCGTGGTCGCCTGTGCCTGAGCCATGGCAGCAGCACCGACCAAGGTCTTGCCGGCACCACAGGGCAGCACGACCACCCCGGAACCACCGTGCCAGAACGACTCGACGGCCTCCCGCTGGTAGGCACGCAGCGACCAGCCGTCTTCGGCCAGCGCGATCGGGTGGGCCTCTCCGTCGACGTAACCGGCGAAGTCCTCGGCCGGCCAGCCCAGTTTGAGCAGTGCCTGCTTGAGGTTGCCGCGCTCGCTGGAGTGCACCACGACGGAGTCGTCGTCGATCCGGTTGCCGAGCATGCCGGCGACCTTCTTGGCGCGCAGCACCTCCTCGAGCACCGGACGGTCGGTCGAGGAGAGCACGAGCCCGTGGACGGGGTGCTTCTCCAAACGCAGTCGGCCATAGCGACCCATGGTCTCGGCGATGTCCACGAGCAGGGCGTGCGGCACGGCGTAGCGACTGAACGTCAGCAACGCGTCGACCACCTGCTCGGCATCATGGCCCGCAGCGCGCGCGTTCCACAGACCTAAGGGGGTGAGCCGGTAGGTGTGGATGTGTTCGGGTGAGCGTTCCAGCTCGGCGAACGGTGCGATTGCCTTGCGGCACTCGCTTGCCCGCTCATGGTCCACCTCCAGCAGGAGGGTCTTGTCGCTCTGGACAATGAGAGGGCCGTCGTTCACAACAGTCCACCCTACGGGCGACCCGAAATGAGCGGTGTGACGCCAGTGATCCGGTGGACGGAGAAGAGCCGGATGTCGTCGCTGCGGTGGTCATGGGCGCTCAACTGGCCGCCGTCGAGTCGGAGGGGGTCCACAACTCGGTCGGAGCTGGCTCCGTGGTTGTCGACGTAGCCGATCATGACGCTGGCCCCCGACTCGATGGCTTCGCGCAGGGCCGCCAGTGCGCTGGACGGCGTCGTGGCGGTGGTCGGCACGGCCGGCCTGCTGGCGGTGGCCAGGTCGCCGCTGCGGATGGCTGTCACGACGGCGGCGACGGTGGCCTGGGCGCGGGCCTGCCCGGCGGAGTGGGTGCGAGGAGAGCGGGGGCGACGGGCTCGGAGCAGGTCGCGTCGGGCGATCCGTACGGTCCCGTCGGGTGCTTCCACGACGGGCGCCACGCCCAGTTCGCGTAGCCGCGGCAGCAGGATGTCGAGGGGAGTGCTGCTGATCAGGACGGTAGGTGCGATCCGTCGCAGGCCGAGTGTGTCGGCCTTGTCATGGTGCAGCACCTCGGTCAGTGTCGCCTCGTCATCGGCACGCAGGAACGCCTCGGCATGGCCGACCCGGACGGTCCCGAAGGTGCGGGCGACGTCGTCGACGAGATAGGTCAACGGTTGGGGGACGGCGGTGCGAGAGACCGAGCGGACGAACTCGTGGACCTCGAGGGCCGACCAGCCGGCGTCGAAGGCACGGCGGACGGAACCGGGGGTGAACCGGTAGACGGTGGCGCCGCCGCGCGACTCCACGTCGGCCAGCAGGTGCAGCGTGCGAGCAAGCTCGGTCTCGAGCGGGCCGGGTGCCACCGCAGTCAGGTCGGCCTGGAGGAGGACGTGGTCGACGGACTGGGGCAGGTGTGGCGCGATCGCGGCCAACGCGGTGTCGTGGTCGTGCTCGATGACTGCGCGCCCGGCGGCGGAGAGTCCACCGGCCCCGACGAGTCCGAGCAACCCCGCTTCGTGGATCGCGGCCGCGACGAGGTCGCGATGGACCGCGGGACGCCGTGGTCGCAGCCAGGCCACGCGTTCGACGAGCGAAGCGATGCCGGTGCCGGTGGCAAGCACAGCATTGTCGGGTAGTTCGCTCAGCGTGTTCAGGGCGAGCATGCGCGACTCGGGGGCCATGGTGCTGGACAGGTCGGGCGCCAAAGCGTTCCAGGTCTTGCCGCCGGGGTCCTTGGTCCCGATCAGGCTGGGCAGACGGGTCGAGTCGAGCCAGGCGATGACCAGCGCGACCCACCTTTCGGCCACCGAACCCGCTGCCCAGGTGTCGAACGAGTCGGTCGGAAGCCAGACCTCCGAGCCCGCAGGATCGGTCGCATTGGTCACCAGGCCCGCCGCCGAGGCGATCTCGATCAGCAGTCCCGCCTCCGAGGTGGTGACCTGGAGTTCGAGCGCGGCAGCCTTCAAATCACGCACTGCGAGTCCGCCGCCGCGCAACACCCCGGGTGGCACCAGGCCCCAGTGGTCGAGAAGCAGTTCGATGCGACGTACGACGTCGAAGGCGGCCCCGCCTGCGGTCTGCTCGATCAGGGCAGCAGCCCGCTCCGTCACCGCCAGCGCCGGAATCTCGTCGCGTCTCGACGTAGTGGTGTGGCCCCCGCGCAGGGCGATGCCGACCTCACCCGGAACCACCAGGAGGTCACCGTCACGCGGCACCAGGAGGCGGTGTGCGATCAGCTCCTCCACGGGGGTGGCGGCGTCGGCGACCGAGACCGTACGCCGGGCCGTGCCGGTCCTGCCTTCGCCTCCGTTGGCAAGCAGATGCTCCAGCAGGGCCAGCCCGTGGGGGCTCAGGGTCGTGATCCTCGCGGCGATCTCGGAGGTCGAGGCGGGGTCGGGCGACATCGGCCGCAAGCCGCTGACTCCGGCCGCGTCGTCGCCTCGCAGGGCATCGGCGACACCGCTCAACGGGCGCAGGCCACCGGTCGACTCCCAGATCAGGGCCAGGTCAAGCAACCGCTCGATCGCGGCCCGCGTGGCAGCCTGGTCGGCGAAAACGATCTCGACGAGTTCGGCCAGGGTGGTTTGGTTTGCAATGACTTGGGCATCAAGCACGGAGAGCTCGAGGCGGTTGAGGTTGTCGAGTGCTCTGACGACCGAGGAACGGGTAGCAGCGCGGGAAGCCAGTTGCGCAGAATCGTGAGGTGCAGGAGTGGCCAGATCCGGACGGTCGCGCAACAACGCAGCGAGGCGAGGGTCGGGCCAGCGACGGAACTGGTCGGCCAACGTTCGTGGGGGCGTCGTCTGCTCTGTGCTCGACATCGCTTCTACGCTACTCGCCGAGCGACGCAGTGGACTCATCGATGACAGGCGCGGGGGCTGGGCATGAAGTCGGTGGATCTCCATCACGGGGCCGCATCCGAGATCGGCCACGTGCGCAAGGTCAACGAAGACTCCTTCCTGGTCTCGCCACCGGTGTTCGTCGTGGCCGATGGCATGGGCGGTCACGCCGGCGGCGACGTGGCGAGCCGGATCGTGGTCGAGGAGTTCGCCCGACTGGTCGCAGCGGGCTATGACCCGAGTCGTGGTGCCGAGGCGGTGACCGAGACACTGACACGCGCTCAGGTGCGGATCCTGGACTACGGCGAGACGCAGCGGGGCGAGCATCCGCAACGGCACGCGGGCACGACCTGCGTCGCAGCGGTGCTCGTGGAGGATCGGGAGCAGACCACGTGGTTGTTGGCCAACCTCGGCGACTCGCGCATCTACCGCTTCAACCACGGCGTGCTCGAGCAGGTCAGCGTCGACCATTCGGTGGTGCAGGAGTTGATCGATGCGGGTCGGATCACCGCCGAAGAGGCCGCCTCACATCCGGAGCGACACGTCATTACGCGGGCTCTCGGTAGCCGAGAGGGCGCGCGCCCAGACTTCTTCCTGCTTCCCCTCGCTGGGGCCGAACGTCTGCTGCTGTGCAGCGACGGCATCACCGGCATGATCACCGACGAGACTATCGAGAGCATCCTGGACCGGGTTGCGGATCCTCGCGACGCTGCGGACGCGCTCGTGCGGGCCGCCCTCGATGCGGGCGGGAGCGACAACGCCACGGCGCTGGTCGTCGATGTGGTGGGATTGGTCCACGATGATTCCTATGACTCGGCCCGACAGTTGGCCAGTCTCGAAGACAAGCTGGGAGCTCGACCGTGAGTAAGAACGTCGTGCACATGAGGACCTACGCCGCCGGTGAGTGGTATGCCGTCGTCGGCGACGAGGTCACGGTGCTGCTGCCGGCGCAGGCGCGGTCTCGGGTCGCCGGTGTGTGGGACCTGGCAGACAGCGGGGCAGGCTTCGACACGGTCCTCGACGGTCTGCTGGCCGAAGGACTCAGCACCCTGCCGGGATTCGCCCTGGTCGGCCACGGGGAGCGCACGCGGGTACTGCTGCGCGGAGACGTGGCGGCCACGTTCAGTACCAGCACCGGGGAGGTTGCACTCGCCCACCAGCCCGACACCATCTGGGCCGAGCGGACTCTGGTGGGAGTGAGCGGTGGGCGCATCACGATCGGTGCGGCGACCGACCAGGCCGACCTGGCGTTGGTGACCGGGGTGGCCCGGGTTGGTGCTGTGCAGTTCGGTCAGCACATCGACCTCGGTCCGCCACAGCTAGAGCCCGAGCCAGAGTTGGGTAAGCCGCTGTCGTTCGGTGCCCCGGACGAGGACCCCACTCCCACCGGCGAGCAACCGGCGGTGGCGGCGCAGAGCCCCTCCCTCGGCCAGGAGCACGACGGCCACACCACGGCCGGGACCCCCCTGGAGGAGGTCCAGCGGCCTGTGCTCGGCATACCCGGCCAGGAACTCGCGCCGTCCGTGGTCTCGCGCCCGGTCGCCACTCTGATCTTCTCAACGGGTGACGTGGTCGATGTCGACCGGGTCATCCTGGTCGGTCGGGCGCCTGACGGGAGTCAGCTCGCCTCCAGCGACCAGCCGCAGCTGGTGTCGGTGGCGAGTCCGCAGCACGAGATCTCCTCGACCCACCTGGAGATCCGGCCCGGGGCTGGGGCCGATCACGGGATGGCGGTGGTGACCGACATGGGTTCGACCAACGGCACAGTGCTGGTGCAGCCGGGGCTGCCGCCGGAGGATCTGCGCGCCGGTATCGCCGTGTCCTTGATCCCCGGCGCAATTCTCGACCTCGGCGATGGCGTCACCATCCAGACCACCAACCCGTGAGCAACCCGTGAACGGCACCGGACCCGACCTGTCGACCCGTTACCCGATCGCCGAACTGGATCGACGCTTCTACGCCTTTGCCATCGACCGGCTGCTGGGTTGGATCTTGGTGGCACTGGTGGGCGTCGGCGCCTGGTTCGTGCTGCATGACGCGTGGCTCGTGGTCGCCGTGGTCATCGGCGTGATGACGATGGTGTGGCTCGTGCTCGGCGTACTCCTCGGAGTCACCGGCAACTCTCCGGGCAAATCCATGGTCGGCCTCCGGATCGTTCACCACGGCACCGGAGAGCCGATCGGTGTTGGCCGTGCCCTGTTGCGCTCGTTGGTGCTTGCGATGGCGTCGTTGCCCACCTTCGGCCTGGGACTCGTCACCCTCGCCTGGACGGCGGTCGCAGACCACGCCCACCAGCGACGCGGCTGGCACGACCACCTGGCCCAGTCGGTCGTGCTTGACGTGCGGCCGATCGAGGCCCGTGAGGTGGCGGCGGTGGACGATGCGCCGCGACACGTGGTGAACCTGACGGCCATGCGACTGATCCCGGCTCCACCGGTCGAGGCGGCGGCCCCACCCCGCCGGGCCAGTGCGGAGCACTCCGTCAGGCGCCAGCCGGTCGGCTCGGGCGCTACCCCCCAGACCCAGCCACCTGTGCCGATGGCTCCACAACCTCCCGCTCACCTGGCTCGACCCGCGCCGGACGAGGGGCGCACGGTCGTCCGGCCGCGGCCGGGTGCCCCCGTCGGTCCGCGGTGGCGGGTGACCTTCGACAACGGCGAGACCTTCGTGGTCGAGGGGTTGGCCCTGGTCGGGAGGCGCCCCGAGCCCCGCTCCGGGGAACAGGTGCACCATCTGGTGCCGCTCAGCTCCCACGACATGTCGGTCTCCAAGACGCACGCCCAGTTCGGTCCCACCGGCGACGGAGTGTTGGTGGTGATGGACCGAGGATCCACCAACGGTTCGGTGCTCATACGGCAGGGAGTGTCGCGGCCCTTGACTGCTGGACGGCCCACGACGCTGGTCGACGGTGATGCGGTCTCATTCGGTGACCGAACGATGACGGTCGCCCGCGAAAGCTGAGTGCGGGCGTCAGCGGGTGATCGCGACCGGGATCCGAGCCTGTGACCCCCGGGCGCCGCGCCACAGCACCCAGCCGTCGTCGAGTCGGCCAGGGGGGCCCGAGTTGGCCACGGTGATCCGAACGGTGGCCGACTCCCCGGGACCCAGTCGCAGCGCGACGGGGGTGATCCGCACCTGGTGGTCGGCGAAGCCGAAGGTCTGACTGGAGAAGTATTCGGCACTCTTGCCCAGGTTGGTCACCCGACGGGTGGTCGTGCCGGCACCGCGCGTGACGATCGATGACACGTTGAGGTTGCGCCACGACAGCGCTTCGAGGCTACGGCGATAGTCCTCAGCAGGGACGTCGAGGGCCAGCCCTGCGCGAGGCAAGGAGTCGCCTACTCGGCCGGCACCCTGGGTCAGGGTCGAGGTGCCCGGCAGTGGGGATGCGGTCGTGCTCAGCACGGAACGGACCACGGAAGCCGACCAGGGGTGGTCGGCGCGAAGTTGAGCGGCCAGGCCGCTGACGTGTGCGGCTGCGGCCGAGGTGCCGGAGAAGACGGCCCAGCCGCCGTCAGCGGTGGTGGGTACGGCGCCCAGGATGCCCTCGCCCGGTGCCAGGACGTCTGGCTTGAGCAGAGTCGATCGGGCGTCGCCCCCCGCCGACCACGGTGCGGCCCGGTAGACGTCGCTCTCGTCGTTGACGCTGCTCATGCGCACGGCCGTGCGCGGGTGCGTCCGGAGCCACCGAACAAGGCGACGCCCGTCGCCCTGCGGCAGTTGCACCGTCGGCACGCTGTGGAAGTCATCGGTCAGTGAGCCGGGTCGAACATTGATCAGCACCATGGCGACCCCGTCGGCCTGCGACACCGCCTTGGACTTGTCCACGCGGCCGATGCCACCACGAACGCAGAGCACAGCCCGTCCCGCAACGAGACGGGCGTCGAGCGATCCTGGTCGGCATTGGCGGGCATCACGCAGACGGACGCCGCGGGCAGCCGCATCGGCGCCCGAGACCAACCGCACCGGCCCGATGCTCGCGCGGGAGCGGCTCGCGCCTGCCAGCACCGGACCATCGACAACGGCCACTTGGCCGCGCGCCACGGCGCCGCGGGTGGCGCCGACCGTGGTGACCCACGGGCTGGCGTGTGCGGCGTAGTCGGTTCGGCCGTCATTTCCGGCGGCGCCGACGACCACGATGTCAGCTTCGGCAGCCCCGAGCAGAGCGCGCTCGACCGTGTCGATCGCTGACGATCCGGCTATCGACATGTTGAGGACGTCCACGCCATCGGCAGTGGCCCGGTCGATGGCAGAGACGAGGTCGGCGGTGGCGCACCCGTCATCGGCAGGATCGGGGGCTGCCCAACAGGCTTTGTAGGGGGCGACGCGTGCGCGCGGTGCGATACCGCTGAAGGAGCCCACACTGCGGCCTCGCATTCGCACCGAGACATCGGCATTGCCGGCGGCCACTGACGCCACCTGGGTGCCGTGACCAGAGGCATCGAGGGCCGAGAGGTGCTCCGAGGAGCGGACGCGGTCGGCCCCGAATCCGCTCACCCACCAGCCTGCGCCGACCACCTTGCGGTTGCAGGTCGTCGCAGCCCAGCCATCGCCGAGGGAGCACTCACCCCGGTAGCGCGAAGAGTCGGGTCCCAGGCCGGGAACCTCGGCGAAGAGTGGGGTATCGGGACTCAAGCCGGAGTCGACGAATCCGATCACCACTCCGGAGCCGCCACGGGCACCCGGTGCGGCCGGTGACGCGGCCCGGGATCGGGGGCCGTCCTCGGCGGTGAGACTGCTGGACATGGGCAGGACCGAATTGAGCTCTACCTCCGCGACCTCGCTGTTGGTCTCCAGCGCATTCACCTGGTCGGGCGTCAGTTCAGCGGCGAAACCATTGAGCGCGGTGGTCCATCGGTAGGTCGTTGCCGGCGACCCGATGCTCGCCAGGACAGCGTCCTGGCGAGCGGTCAGGTGTGCTCGCTCGACGTGACTGCCGGCTCCGGGGGAGTTCGCGGAGGTGCCGGGACCGATCAGGGTGACCAGTTGAAGGCGCGGCACCTGGGTCTCAGCGTGGGCGGTGGTCGACGACGTCGTCACCACAGCCCCCGCCACGGCGAGGGCGAGCGCAGCGCCGGGCATAGCCCAGCGAGCTGCATCGATTCGGCCTCGTGAGCGTCTCACCCTGGGCTCCTCTCCTACTCGGCTGACGCAAGTGTGACGTCAAACCATCCATGGTGTCAGGGGGTTCGATGGGAATCAATCCAAGCGTCAGGGGTCGCGTCTACGCTGGCGCCATGTCGGTTGATGCTCCTGAGGTAGTAGTCGGATTCGACCTGGACATGACTTTGATCGACACGGTGCCGGGATTCGGAGCCACGCTCCAGGCGCTCGGAGCCGAGCTCGGGGTGATGTTCCCGGTCGGGAATCTCCTCGACCACTTGGGCCCTCCGCTCGATGTCACGCTCGCTCCGCATCTCTCGCCGGAGGCACTCGGCCCCGCGATCGACCGTTTCCGCGAGCTCTACCTCGACCACGCGATTACCCCGGTCCCGACGCTCCCCGGCGCCCAGGAAGCGCTCGCGGCCGTCCGCCGACACGGTGGTCGCACGGTGGTAGTGACCGGCAAGTTCACCCGTAACGCGCAACTGCACATCGACCACCTGGCGCTCGATGTCGACCATCTGGAGGGCACCGTCTGGGGCGTCGGCAAGGCAGCTGTGCTCCGCAGTCAGGGCGCCACGGTCTACGTCGGTGACCACATCCATGATGTGGAGGGCGCCCTCGCGGCCGGGGTCATCAGTGTCTCGGTACTGACTGGCGGCTGCACGCGCGCGGAACTGGTGGCCGCCGGCACCCACGTAGTACTCGATCACCTCGACGAGTTCCCGGCCTGGCTCGATGAACATGTCCTTGACCTCCGGCTCGCCGCACTCACCCGCCGACTTCAGGAGTTGGGCTCGGTGCTGGTCGCGTTCAGTGGTGGTGCCGACAGTGCCCTGTTGCTGGCTGCGGCCGTGCGCACGCTCGGTCCTGACCGGGTGCTCGCCGGCACCGGCTACTCCGACTCATTGCCGGACGTCGAACGCGAGCCCGCGCGCACCTTCGCCCACTCGCTCGGGGTCGAAGTGCTGACCCCGAGCACCCACGAGCTGGATCGGGCCGGCTACCGCGCCAACTCGGGGGAGCGATGCTATTTCTGCAAGG
This sequence comes from Nocardioides sp., assembly GCA_029264225.1. Taxonomy (GTDB): domain Bacteria; phylum Actinomycetota; class Actinomycetes; order Propionibacteriales; family Nocardioidaceae; genus Nocardioides. Next base: position 16,767 of record JARICB010000151.1, read on the forward strand.
CCGAACTGCTGGAGACGCTGTTGCCGCTGGCCGAGGCGCGAGGCATTGCCTACGTCGCCACCGGTACCAATGCCGACGATGCCGTCGCCGGCTTCCGACCGGGGATCCGCGCCGCAGCCGAGCGGGGGGCGGTGACTCCACTCCTCGACGCCGGCCTGACCAAGGACGACGTACGCCGCGCCTCTCGCCGCTGGGGCCTGCCGACGTGGAACAAGCCGGCCGCCGCCTGCCTGTCCTCTCGGATCGCCTACGGCATCGAGGTCACCGGTCACCGGCTGGCGCGGGTCGAGCGTGCCGAGGCAGCGGTGCGGTCGGTATTGGCCGAGGCGGGCATCGAGGTGCGCGACCTACGCGTACGAGACCTGGGCCAGCAGGCGTCGGTCGAGGTCGATGCCGGCGTGCTTTCGGGGCCGTTGGCGCCGGGCACCGAGGCGGCGGAGGCTGTCCGCCGCGGGGTGCTCGCTGCCGGCTTCCACGAGGCCGAACTGGATCCGAGCGGCTTTCGATCCGGCTCGCTCAACGAGGGCCTCTCACCTTCCTGACCTGCGGCGCCGGCAATCTGGTTCGCTGGGGCAGGCAGTGGCGATCTAGAGTTCCACCGAGCGACGGTCGTCGTCGCATCCAGATCATCACAGAAGAGGTCAGCCCGTGCCCAGTGGCCAGGTGAAGTGGTTTGACGCCGACAAGGGATTCGGGTTCGTGTCCCAGGACAGCGGTCCGGACGTCTACCTGCATGCCGACGCGTTGCCGGCGGGCATGACGACGATCAAGAACGGCACCCGGGTCGAGTTCGGTATCGCACAGGGGCGACGAGGCGACCAGGCGCTGCAGGTCAAGGTGCTCGACGCTCCGGCCTCGGTCTCGCGCAACAAGCGGCACGCCCAGCGCAAGGACCCCGAGGTGATGGTCTCGATCGTCGAAGACCTGATTCGGGTACTCGACAACATCGGGGAGACCTACCGGCATGGGCGGCACCCCGAATCCAAGTCGGCCAAGCCGACGGCCATGTTGCTGCGCGCGTTGGCGGACGAGCTCGAGCTCTGAGGATCGCGAGGCTCAGGCTCCGCCCGGCGACGTACCGATCCGGCTCGGACGGCTGACGAACACGAAGAGCGCCCAGGCCCCCAGCACTCCACACGCGACGCCCAGGCCGAGACGGGGCATCAGCGGCATCACGATGCCGACGAACCCACCGATCACCCACGCCAACTGCAAGATGGTGTCGGAGCGGGCGAACGCGCTCGCCTGCGTGCGCTCGGGCACGTCGCGTTGGATGGTCGAGTCGAGCGACAACTTGGCCAGTGACTGGGCAAGCCCCGCGGTAAGGCCGAGGGCTATGAGCGGCAGCAGGCCGTAGAACACTGCCGCCACCAGGGCGACGGCCGCATCGGCTGCCAACGCCAACACGACGGTCAGAGCCGGGTTGATGCGCCGCAGCATCGAGCCGAGTGCGATCCCGATCGTGTTGCCGAGGCCAGCGGCGCCGATGACGAGCCCGAGGAGCACCTCGGGCGACCAGGCGCCGATGGGGTTGTCACGCAGCAGGAACGCCATGAACATCGTCAGGAACCCCGAGAGCCACCGCACGCCGCAGTTGGCACGCAGGGCGAACGCCACCGCGACCGGGATGCGGGTCCGGGGACGCCGGGTCGCGGTCGTCGGTTGCCGGTCATGGGGCCCCGGCATCAGGACGAGGGTGCCCTCGCCGAGGCTGGAGTCGACCCTCGAGGGCAGCAGGATCGCGGCGATGGTCGCCATCACGAACAGCACGACCCCGTAGCGCAACGACCACTCCGGACCCACCGTGGAGGCCGCGATCGCGATCGGGGCCGACACCGCGGCACCGACGATGCCAGCCATCGAGACCCGGGCGTTGGCCTTGACGAGGGTCAGGGACGCGGGCACCAGTCGAGGCACGGCGGCAGCGCGAGTGACGCCGTACGCCTTGGACGCGACCAGACATCCCAGCGCGGCCGGGAACAGCCACCGCGAGTCGGTAGCCACAGCGGTCGCCAATACCCAGCACAGGAAGGCGCGGATCGCCATCGTCGCGCCTACCGCCCACCGGCGGCCCTGGCTGAACCGGTCGAGGAAGGGGCCGATCAGGGGAGCAACGATCGCGAACGGCAGCATGGTCAGGGCAAGGAAGAGCGCCACCTGGCCGCGGGCCTCGCCGGTGGGCACCTGGAAGAACAAGGTGCCGGCGAGCGAGATGGCCACGGCGGCGTCGCCCGCGGCGTTGATGGCGTGCAACTCGATCAACCGGGACAGGCCGGAGTCGCCGGCGCCCTCGGCCCGCGATGCCCGCCGGGCCTGTCTCACGGTGAAGGCCCCTGCTCTTGCTGTGGTCCGGCTGACGACCGCGACACCCCGGCCTACGCCTCGAGAGGTTGCTCGGACGACGCGTCCGGTCGCCGCCAGTGGGCGTCGGGCCCCGGGTTCGGGCGTCGGGGAAGGCGCGCCGGTCATGGCCTCATCCTGCCGTGCCGAACCTTCCCCGGCGCCTCGACACCCCCTGGAAACCGGGCTGACCGGCGTCGGTCGAGGCTCGAGGTGCGACGCCGACCTGACAGTCCGCCCGAGGGTTTGTCATGATGCACACGTGACCGCCCTCGCTGACTCCCGGACCGAACCCACCGCAGGTTCGACGCCTGACCACATTCTGGCCCAGGCCACCGACGCTGCGCGGGGCTTCCTGATCGAACTCGCTGCGGCCTCCGACATCGGCGAGCACCTCGGTGTCCAGGGGGAGGGTGACCTGCTCGTCACCCACCTGTTCGCCTGCATGCGTCCCGGATATCAGGGCTGGCGCTGGTCGGTCACGATCGTGCGGGCCACCGACCAGGAGCAGCCCACCGTCAACGAGGTCGTCCTGATCCCCGGCGCCGAGGCGATCGTGGCCCCCGCCTGGGTGCCTTATCGGGAGCGGATCCAGCCCGGCGACCTGTCGCCCGGCGACCTGCTGCCCGTCGAGGACGAGGACCCGCGGCTGGTGGCCACCTACTCCTTCGGCGACGACCCGCTCGACTCCGATGCCAAGGCCCAGGTGCGCCAGGTCTCCAAGGACCTCGGCCTCGGTCGGGTCCGCACCCTCTCCCCGGAGGGTGTCGACATGGCGGCCGAGCGTTGGTACGACGGAGACGGCGGGCCGGAGACCGCGCTGGCCAAGAACGCACCCGAATCCTGCTGGTCCTGCGGCTTCCTGATGCGGCTCTCGGGCCACTTGGCCGGCTCGTTCGGTGTGTGCGCCAACGGCAACGCCAACGATGACGCCCGGGTCGTCTCCCTCAACCACGGCTGTGGGGCCCACTCGGAGGTCAAGTTGGCGCGCAAGCAGCAGCCCATTCCGGTGCCCGACCACGTGTGGGACACGCTGACCGACGACGAGTTCGAGTCGCTCTAGTCTCGGTCCCCGGCCGTTGTCACGGTCTGTTACCTGCACTCCTGCGCTGCTGCAACGCGGTGGAAGTGCACGTAACAGACCGTGACAAGGGTGAGAGGCTCCGACCGTCGGGTCAGCTGGCCGAGAGCACCCAGACGGCGTAGTCGTCGTTGGGAGCGTGCAGTTCATAGCTGCCGAAGCGCCAGTCGACCCGGAGCCGCGCCGCGGTGGCGTCGGCGATGAACTCCTCGCTCGGATAGACCCGACTTCCGCTCATCGCTCCGCGCAGGCTGAAGCCGGCGATGATTCGCCCCTCCGGTGCCAGCAGGGCACGCAGCCTGGCGAGTACGTCGCGCTCGGTGTCCTCACCGACGAAGATCAATACGTTGCCGACGACCACGATCAGGTCGAACGGCGCCAGGTCCGGCAGGGCGAGGGCCTCGTAGGGCAGCACCTCGAGGTCGGGGTAGGTCGCTTGCGACTGCTTACGGAGCCGTACGTCGGGTTCGCTGGCCACCACGTGATGGCCCCGGGCCGCCAGCCCAGCGGCGACGCGACCCATCCCGGACCCGACCTCGAGGATCCTGGAACTGCGTCGCGCCAGCGCATCGATCAGGCGGGCCTCACCGTCGACATCGGCGCCCTCCTGCACGAGCGCCGCGAAGCGCTTGCCGTAGCCGCGGTTGTCGTCGCCGGCCAGTTCCCAGCGGGTAGGGGGCAGGTTCACGCTGGCGACTGCTCGGCGCGAGCCTGACGCCGGCGTCGGCAGTACTCCAGGCCGAAGAGGCCCAGCCCGAAGCCTGCCAGGCAGGTCCACAACCACCAGATACGGCCGGTGTCCTGAAGGGTGCCGTAGAAGGGGATCAGCGCAATGAAACCGATGAGCCAGACAAGGGTCCCGACCTCCATCGTGCGCACGCCGTCGACGTCGAGCGGCGCGACATCGGCAACAATGTAGGTGCGGTTGCCGATCTCGTGCTGCGTCGTCTGGTCGTCCCTCAGTTCCACGGGCACCACGCTACCGCGGGCTTCAGCAATCCGCCCTGCGGTCACGTGTCAGGGTCCGGGTCAGGTTCTGTCACACTCCTGCCCGTGAGTGACGAGACCCAGACCGCCCAGCAGCGGCCCCAGACATCCCGACTCGACGGCTACTTCAAGATCAGTGAGCGGGGTTCGTCGGTGTCGCGCGAGATTCGCGGCGGCATCGTGACCTTCCTGACGATGGCCTACATCATCGTGCTCAACCCGATCATCCTGCTCCAGGGCAAGGACATCAACGGCGACTTCGTCGGCACGTTCCCGCAGATTGCGGCCGCCACCGCGCTCGCCGCGGGTGCGATGACGATCCTGATGGGGTTGGTCGCCAACTATCCGCTCGCGCTCGCCACCGGGCTCGGCCTGAACGCGTTCGTCACCTTCTCCATCGCCAGCCAGATGACGTGGTCGGACGCGATGGGTCTGGTGGTGCTGGAGGGGCTGATCATCCTGGTGCTGGTCCTGACCGGCTTCCGCGAGGCCGTCTTCCACGCCGTGCCGGCCCAGCTCAAGATCGCCATCTCCGTCGGTATCGGCCTGTTCATCGCGCTCATCGGCCTGGTCGACGCCGGGTTCGTACGGCGCACGGGTGCCGGTCCGGTACCGGTCGAGATGGGTATCGGTGGCCAGTTGGCCGGCTGGCCCGTGTTCGTCTTCACCTTCGGACTGATCCTGGTGATCGCGCTCTACGTTCGCCACGTCAAGGGCGCCATCCTCATCTCCATCCTGGTCACCACCCTGGTCGCGATCCTGGTGGAGAAGTTGGCCAAGGTCGGCCCGACGTTCACCGACGACGGGGTCAACCCCAAGGGCTGGAACCTCAACGTTCCCGCGCTGCCTGACAAGGTCGTCGATCTGCCCGACTTCGCCCTGCTCGGCAATTTCAACCTGCTCGGCTCCTGGGAGAACGCCGGGATCGTCACGGTCGTGCTGTTCATCTTCACGCTGCTGCTCGCCGACTTCTTCGACACCATGGGCACGATGACCGCGATCGGCGCCGAGGCCGGCCTGCTCGACGAGGAGGGCAACCCGCCCAACACGCAGCGGATCCTGATCGTTGACTCGCTGGCCGCCGTGGCCGGTGGCGCGGCCAGCGTCTCCAGCAACACTTCCTACATCGAGAGCGCCTCGGGTGTCGGCGAAGGTGCCCGCACGGGACTGGCCTCGGTCGTCACCGGGCTGCTCTTCCTGCTCGCCACCTTGTTCTCGCCGCTCGTGGAAGTCATCCCCAACGAGGCGGCCGTGCCTGCGCTGGTGCTCGTCGGCTTCCTGATGATGCAGCAGGTGCGAGGCATCGACTGGGACGACCTGGAGATCGCCATCCCCGCGTTCCTGACGATCGTGCTGATGCCCTTCACCTACTCGATCTCCGCAGGCATCGGTGCCGGCTTCTTGGCCTTCGTGCTGATCAAGGTCGTGCTGGGCAAGGCCCGAGTGATTCACCCCCTGATGTGGGTGGTCGCGGTGATGTTCATCCTGTACTTCGCGATCAGCCCGATCAGCGCTGCCCTCGGCTGATTCCCGACTCGCCTCGGCGAGCGGTGAGGGCACCACTCACCGCTCGCCGAGGCGTCGGGAATAGTTAGCGTAGGTAATGAGTTTGGCTCAGTGTCATGCCTACCGTCACCGCTTCTGCCCGTACCGATGCTGGGCTCGCCTGCGAGCTCCGCACCTCCGTCATGCGCCTACGCCGACGGCTGGCCTACGAACGTCACCCGGACAACTCCCTGAGCATCAGCCTGATGGCGGTGCTCGGTTGGCTCTTCCGCACCGCCGACGGCATGACGCTGGGTGATCTGGCCCGCGCCGAGAAGGTGCAGCCGCCCTCGATGACGCGCACCGTCGCCGCGCTCGAGCAGGCCGGCCACGTCCTGCGCCGCCCGCACCACACCGACGGACGTCAGTCGGTCATCACCCTCACCGAGCAGGGTCGCGAACTCGTGCTGGCCGATCGCCAGCGGCGCGACGCTTGGTTGGCGCGCCTGCTCGCCGATCTGAGCCCCGCAGAGCGTCAGGTCCTGCGGGCTACTGCCCCCATCCTCGACCGCCTCTCCCAAGCCGACTGACGCACCCGATCCACAGCAAGGAGCACGAACGCCGACTTGTCACCCACCTTCCGCTCGCTGCGCAACCCCAACTACCGGCTGTACGCCGCAGGTGGGGTGGTGTCCAACACCGGTACCTGG
>JARICB010000161.1 GCA_029264225.1 Nocardioides sp.
AGCGCCTGCCGCATGCCAGAGAGCCAGCCGAGACCGGCGTAGAGGGCCAACAGCACACCGACGCTGAAGATGCTCGGCGCATTGTCGGCGATCGTCGCCAGATCGAGCTGGCCCTTACCGGTGCCGATCAGGCCGGGAAGTACCTCGTCGAGGGCTTTCAGCAGGTCTGTCTCGGCGTTGGGGTAGACCTTGGAGACCTGACCGACGACCGCGAACGCGAGGGCCATGATCGGGAAGAAGGACAGGAACGCGAAGTAGGTGACAGCCGCGGAGAGCGCGTTGCCATTGACCTCCCCGTAGTGCTGCACCATGCGGATCAGATGGTCGAGCAACCCCGACTTCGTGCGCAATACCTGGAGCCGCTGCTTGGCAGCGTCGATGAACGAGATGGAGAACTCCTCGGGTCAGGGTTGACGCAGCGCGAAGTCGCGCGTCGGCTGCCAGCCGGCACCGTCGTCGTGGACGTAGAGCGCAAACTCGGAGGCCTCGAAGAGGCACTCGAAGTCGCTGAGCTCGGCGAAGGCGCGGTCCAACTGCTCGTCGGTGAGGTGGTGGGCGATGGTCACGTGGGGGTGGAACGGGAAGGACAGCTCGACCGCCAGCGGTCCGCGGCGTACGGCGGAAGCCAACTGCTCACACTGGGAGATCCCCCGCACCACCGAGACGAACACGACCGGCGAGACCGGCCGGAACGTGCCGGTGCCACGCAGGTGGATCGCGAAGGCGTCAATCTCGCTCGCGACGCTCTCCAGATGAGCCTCGACGGCGGGTAGATCGGCCGTCTCGACCTCGATCGGCGGGATCAACGTGATGTGCGTCGGTATCTGGGCGGCAGTGTGGTCGCCGATGGAGGTCCGGTAGTCCTGGAGCTCGGTTGCCCAAGGCTCCGGAATCGCGACAGCTACTCCGATGGTCGGCACACTGGCGACCCTATCCAACTCAGGTCGCAGTGCCCAACGGCCGGTTTGTAGGATCACTCCTTGTGAGTGACTCCTACCAGGCAGCCCTGGCGCGAAGCGCCGCCATCGAGAAGCGACTGGAGGAGCGCCCGAGCGAACTACGGATGCTGACCGGCGACCGTCCGACCGGCGCCCTGCACATCGGCCACTACTTCGGCTCGATCAAGAATCGCGTCAAGTTGCAGCAGCGCGGTGCCGAGATCTGGCAGCTGATCGCCGACTACCAGGTGATCACCGACCGCGAGGCTCTCGGCGACGTGGCGGGCAACGTGCGCAACCTGGTCATCGACAACATCGCCGCCGGGCTCGACCCCGAGCGCGCGACGACCTTCACCCACTCGGCGGTGCCCGCGCTCAACCAGCTGATGCTTCCGTTCCTGAGCCTGGTCAGCGTCGCGGAGTTGCAGCGCAACCCCACCGTCAAGGACGAGGCCAAGACCGCGGGCATCACCTCGATCGGCGGCCTGCTCCTGACCTACCCGGTGCACCAGGCGGCCGACATCTTGTTCTGCAAGGCCAACGTCGTCCCTGTAGGTCGCGACCAGTTGCCGCACTTGGAGCAGACCCGGGTCGTGGCCCGCCGCTTCAACGAGCGCTACGGCACCACATTCCCCGAACCCGATGCTCTGCTTTCCGAGGCGACGCTGATCCTGGGCCTGGACGGCACGAAGATGAGCAAGTCGAAGGGCAACGTCATCGAGCTGCGGATGAGCGCCGATGAAACGGCGAAGAAGCTCAAGGGCGCCAAGACCGACAGCGACCGGGTCATCACCTACGAGCCGGAGACCCGGCCCGAGGTGGCCAACCTGCTGCTGCTCATCTCCTTGTGCGAAGGCACCGACCCCGAGCAGGTCGCGGTCGAGATCGGCGACGGCGGAGGCGGAGAGCTGAAGAAGCGGCTCATCGACGCGATCAACACCGAGCTCGCTCCCCTGCGCGCGCGACGCAGCGAACTTGAGACCGATCCGGGCTACGTCAGCGAGATTCTGCGGCGCGGCAATGAGCGCGCCAACGAGGTCGCGAATGCCACCCTCGACGAGGTGCGTGACCGGATGGGCATGCGCTACGTCTGAGCTGGGCTGCCCGTGGCCGCGCTCAGCCCGTCCGTCGACTGAGCGTGGCCGACAGGGCGAGGACGAGCACGCCGACGGCTGCTAAGCCCGCTCCCACCAGGCCCGGCGCCCGGTAGCCCAACCCGGCAGCGACCACCAGGCCGCCGACCCAGGCGCCGAGCGCGTTGGCGATGTTGAGCGAGGCATGGTTCATCGCCGCGCCCATGGTCTGAGCGTCACCGGAGACGCTCATCAGTCGCAACTGCAGGTTGACCACCAGGATCGAGCCGGTGACGGTGATCCCGAAGACGATGGGCAGGGTCGCCCAGCCGTAGGGGGCCAGCCAGGCGAAGGCCAGGAGCAACAGCCCCTGCCCGACGCCGCCGATGAAAAGCGACTTGAAGACCGACCAGGAGGCCATCTCACCGGCCAGCCAGGTTCCGGCGACCATGCCGAGGCCGAACGCGAACAGGAACACCGGCGCCACGGTCTCGGGCAGCCCGCCGACCTCGGTCAGCGTAGGAACGATGTAGGTGTAGACCGCGAACATGCCACCGAAACCGACGGCGCCGACCAGCAGGGTCAACAACACCTGGGGTTTGCCCAGGGCCGACAGTTCACGCTTCCAATGAGCCTCCCGGTCGCCAGGCACGCTGGGGACGAAGACCGAGACCATGAGCAGCGTCAGGAGACCGAGCACGCTCACCGCCCAGAAGGCGGAGCGCCAGCCGAGGTGCTGTCCCATCCAGGTGGCTGCGGGCACGCCCACCACGTTGGCAACGCTCAGGCCGAGCATGATCGCTGCGACGGCCCGTCCCCGTCGCGACGGGGTGGCCATGCTGGCGGCGACCAGTGACGCGATACCGAAGTAGGCGCCGTGCGGCAGTCCGGCAGCGAAGCGTGCCGCCATCAGGGCGCCGTAGGACGTTGCGAGGGCACTCGCCGCGTTGCCGACCACGAAGGCCACCATCAGCGCCATCAGCAGCGCCCGACGCGGCAGCCTCGAGCCGAGGATCGCGAGAAGTGGCGCCCCCACCACGACTCCGAGGGCGTAGGCGGAGATGACGTGCCCACCGGTCGGGATCGAGACCTCGACTCCGCGGGCGATCTGCGGAAGAAGCCCCATAGTGACGAACTCGGTGGTGCCGATGGCGAAGCCACCGGTGGCCAGGGCAAGGATCGCCAGCCCGAAGTGGCTGGCCTGCAGGGCGGCGGTCTCGGTAGGTGTAGCGGCGGCGGTGGTCGTCGTCAAGGGCTCTCCGGCGAGGTTCAACGCAAGTGGCGGGCTGACGGTGGACGCAGCGCGGGTCGTCGCGTGACGCGAATCGGCTCCTCCATGATGCAAGACCTCGGGCCACGTGGCGATTCCGCGCCGCGACCCGCTGCGGCGGCGTCCGATGGACTCGGACGCCGCCGCCGGCGATCACAAGGTGGCGAGCGCCTCGTTGAAGGTGTTGCTCGGGCGCATGACCTTGGAGACCAGCGTGATGTCGGGCTCGTAGTAGCCACCGATGTCGGCCGGCTGGCCCTGCACGGCGTTGAGCTCGGCGACGATCTTCGTCTCGTTCTCCCGCAGCGAGCCAGCGAGCGCAGCGAACGCCGTAGCGAGGTCGGCGTCCTCGGTCTGCTCGGCAAGCTCCTCGGCCCAGTAGAGCGCGAGGTAGAAGTGCGAGCCGCGGTTGTCGATCGTGCCCAGCTTGCGCCCCGGTGAACGGTCCTCGTTGAGAAACGTCTCGGTCGCCCGGTCGAGGGTGTCGCCGAGGATCTTGGCGCGGGCGTTGTCGTCGTAGGAGGCAAGGTGCTCCAGCGACGCCGCGAGGGCGAAGAACTCGCCCAGGCTGTCCCACCGCAGGTAGTTCTCCTTGACGAGCTGCTGGACGTGCTTGGGCGCGGAGCCGCCGGCGCCGGTCTCGAAGAGGCCACCACCATTCATCAGCGGCACGACCGAGAGCATCTTGGCACTGGTGCCCAGCTCGAGGATCGGGAACAGGTCGGTGTTGTAGTCGCGCAGCACGTTGCCGGTCACCGAGATGGTGTCCTCGCCGCGTCGGATCCGCTCGATCGAGGTGGCACAGGCGTCGGTCGGGTTGGCGATCGTGATGTCGAGACCGTCGAGGTCGTGCTGCGGAAGGTAGGCCTTGACCTTCGCGATCAGGTTGGCGTCGTGGGCCCGGGTCTCGTCGAGCCAGAAGATGGCCGGTGCGCCGCTGGCGCGGGCACGCGTCACAGCGAGCTTGACCCAGTCCTGGATCGGCAGGTCCTTGGTCTGGCAGGCGCGCCAGATGTCACCGCGCTCGACCTGGTGGCTGAGCAGCTCGTCGCCGTTGCTGGCCACCACAGCGATCGTGCCGTCAGCCGGTGCCTCGAAGGTCTTGTCGTGGGAGCCGTACTCCTCGGCTGCCTTGGCCATCAGGCCGACGTTGGGCACCGAACCCATGGTCGCCGGGTCGAAGGCACCGTGGGCACGACAGTCGTCGATCACGGCCTGGTAGACGCCGGCGTAGGACGAGTCGGGGATCACCGCGAGGGTGTCGGCCTCCGCACCGTCGGGGCCCCACATGTGACCGCTGGTGCGGATCATCGCCGGCATGCTGGCGTCGACGATGACGTCAGAGGGCACGTGCAGGTTGGTGATGCCCTTGTCGGAGTCGACCATCGCCAGTGCGGGGCCCTCAGCCAGCCCCTGCTCGATGGCTCGACGGATGTCGGCACCGTTCGCGACCCGGTCGAGACCGCTCAGGATCGCGCCGAGGCCGTCGTTGGCCGAGAGACCGGCGGCGGCCAACTGCTCGCCGTACTGCTCGAAGACCTGCGGCAGGAAGGCCTTGACCACGTGGCCGAAGATGATCGGGTCGGAGACCTTCATCATCGTCGCCTTGAGGTGGACCGAGAAGAGCACGTCATCGGCCTTGGCGCGTTCGATCTGCGTGGTGAGGAACTCCTCGAGCGCACCGACGCGCATGACGGTCGAGTCGACGACCTCACCGGCCAGCACCTTGAGCTCATCCTTGAGCACCGTCACGGTGCCGTCTGCGGCGGTGTGCTCGATCCGCAGCGTGTCGTCGGCACCGAGCACCACCGACTTCTCGTTGTGGCGGAAGTCGTCGGCATCCATGGTCGCGACGTTGGTACGCGAGTCGGGGCTCCAGGCGCCCATGGAGTGCGGGTGCGACTTGGCGTAGTTCTTCACCGCAGCGGGCGCACGACGATCGGAGTTGCCCTCACGCAGGACCGGGTTGACGGCTGAGCCCTTGACCTTGTCGTACTTCGCGCGGGTTGCCTTGTCCTCGTCGGACTGCGGGTTCTCCGGGTAGTCGGGAAGGTCGTAGCCCTTCGCCTGCAGCTCGGTGATCGCGGCCTTGAGCTGCGGGGTGGAGGCGGAGACGTTGGGAAGCTTGATGATGTTGGCCTCGGGCGTGGTCGCCAGCGCACCGAGCTCGGCCAGGGCATCGTCGAGACGCTGTTCGGGGCTCATCCGTTCGGGGAACTGGCTGATGATCCGTCCCGCCAAGGAGATGTCGCGGGTCTCGACCTCGACGCCCGCGGTCTTGGCGTAGGCCGCGATGATCGGCAGGAACGAATAGGTCGCCAGCATGGGCGCTTCGTCGGTATGGGTGTAAATGATCTTGGCCATGGGTACGAGGCACTCCTATGTCACGAAGATGAGTACGAAGCTGAAATTAACTTGACGTCAAGATACCTGACGCCCTGATGTCCAGCCTCGCACCCGTCGCCCCTGATCGCTAGAGTGCCCGTGGTTCACGGGGGCGAGCACTCTGCTTGCCAAGAAAGGCCTCACATGATGGATATCGACGAGACACCTACGACCGGCCAGAAGTTCTCCGCCGAGCTGATCGGCACGTTCGTCCTGGTCTTCTTCGGCTGCGGGGCCGCGATCGGCTCCGGCCTGACCGCCGGCGATTCCTCCGGCTACATCGTGACGGGCCTGACCTTCGGCCTGACGGTCCTCGTCATGGCCTATGCCGTGGGTCGCATCTCCGGAGGGCACTTCAACCCGGCCGTCACCCTGGGCGCGAGCCTCGGCGGCCGGCTCCCGTGGAGCCAGGCTGGCATCTACGTCGCCGCGCAGCTCGTCGGTGGGCTCCTGGCCGGCGCAGCCCTGTTCACCATCCTGCATGGTTTCGAGGGCTTCAATTCCGAGGGCAACATGGCCCAGAACAGCTTCGGCGCCGAGGGCAGCGGCATCGCCTGGTGGGCGGCCTTCCTCCTTGAGGCGCTGCTGACGATGATCTTCCTGTGGGTGATCCTGGCCGTTACCGACGCCCGCAACGAGTTCCAGGCCGTCATGGGTCCACTCGCGATCGGCTTCTCACTGGCCATGATCCACTTCGCCTCGATGTTCGCCACCGGTACGTCGGTGAACCCGGCTCGTTCGATCGGTCCCGCCGTCTTCGCCGGCACTGACGCGATCATCCAACTGTGGCTCTTCATCCTGGCCCCGCTCCTCGGCGCGGCCATCGCCGGACTGACCTACCCGCTGCTCTTCGATCACGGCTCCGAGCCGGTCGCAGGGTCGGGTCTCAACTTCGGCGGCGGGCGCCGGCGCAAGTCGGCCAGCTACGCCCCTCCGCAGAGCTACGAGCAGCAGTGGAACCAGGGCCAGCCGCACCAGTGGCAGCCCGGCCAGCAGCCCGGCCAGCAGCCCGGCCAGTACCCCGGCCAGTACCCCGGCCAACAGCCCGGCCAGCAGTGGGGTCAGCCCGGCCCGGCTCCCTACGCACCGCCGCCCCCGCCTCAGCAGTACGGACAGCCTGCTCCGGCCCCATATGCACCGCCGGCCCAACAGCCGCCGACCCAGCACTGGGGTCAGCCGATCGAGGGCGATGACGAGGACGGCCGAACCCAGATACGTCGACCCGACTGATCAGATCCTTCGACGAGCCCCGCAACCCGTCAAGGTGCGGGGCTCGTCGGCGCATGAGAGACGAGTGCGGTCGTCGCTTCCGCGGTCTCGCTCAGCACCAGACCTACGCCGGGTGCATAGAAGCGAAGCGCGTCACGTCGCGGAGCAAGCGGGTCGGTCTCGCGGATCTCCACCACGTCGTCCCAGCCCTGGGTCCCGCTCTGCGCGCTGGTGGCGACGTCGAGCACCTCTGAGTGGCTCTCGGCCACCCCCGCGGCGTACCCCTGCCGGAAGCCGTCGCCGACCCGCGGCAGCGCCGGCATGACCAAGCCTGCCTCCGCACCGTCGACCCCGGCCAGCCAGTCATCCGCGCCGAACGCCCACACGTTGCCGGCCCGGTCCTGGGCGAAGTACTCGGTGCTGCTCGCGCGAGCACCTCGGCGCTCGGCCCGCCCCGCGACAGTGGTCGTGACGGGGGTCGTCACAACCCCGTCGATCTCGCGAGTCGCTGCTGGCACGGTGACGGTGATGGTCGCGGCGCGACCGGTGAGCCTTGTCCGCTCGTAGGTCCACTCACTGCCGACGGCCAGCGGAAGGCGCGGGTTTTCGATCCTATCGACGAAGTCGCCCGAGTCTGGCGAGGGCGTCGGGATCTCCAGCCCGTCGATGCCGGACGGGTCGATGGAACGCGGCGCACCGACCCCGCAGCCGGTCGCAGCGAGGGCGAGCGCGACGAGTGCGATCAACACGCGATGGCGGACGGTGGGCGTCGTGCGAGGCATGGGAGGAGAATGCCAGCCAACCCTCCCCGGGCCGACGGCGAGCGGCGCTGCTAGCGTCGCTGACAGTTCGAACCACTCAATTTCTCGTACAGGAGTCCCTCGTGAGCACCACTCCCCTCAAGGTTGCCGTTACCGGTGCGGCCGGTCAGATCGGCTACAGCCTGCTGTTCCGTCTCGCGAGCGGCTCGCTGCTCGGCGATCGGCCGATCGAGCTGCGGCTGCTGGAGATCGAGCCCGCACTGAAGACGCTGGAAGGCGTAGTCATGGAGCTCGACGACTGCGCCTTCCCGATGCTGGCGGGCATCGAGATCGGGCACGAGCCCGAGAAGGTCTTCGACGGCGTCAACCTCGCGCTGCTCGTCGGCGCTCGCCCGCGCGGCCCCGGTATGGAGCGTGGCGACCTGCTTGAGGCCAACGGCGCCATCTTCACCGCGCAGGGCAAGGCCCTCAACGCAGTGGCGGCCGACGATGTACGTATCGGCGTCACCGGCAACCCGGCCAACACCAATGCGCTGATCGCGATGACCAACGCGCCCGACATCCCCCAGGAGCGTTTCTCGGCGCTGACCCGCCTCGACCACAACCGGGCGATCTCGCAGCTGGCCGCGAAGACCGGTGCAGCCGTGACCGACATCAAGAAGCTCACGATCTGGGGCAACCACTCGGCCACGCAGTACCCCGACCTCTTCCACGCCGAGGTCGGCGGCAAGAACGCCGCCGAGCTGATCGGTGACCAGAACTGGCTGGAGAACGACTTCATCCCTACCGTCGCCAAGCGCGGCGCAGCCATCATCGATGCCCGCGGTTCGTCCAGTGCCGCATCCGCCGCCTCCGCCACCGTCGACGCCGCCCGCGACTGGCTGCTCGGCTCCGCGAAGGACGACTGGGTCTCGATGGCTGTGGTCTCCGACGGCTCCTACGGCGTTCCCGAAGGCCTCATCTCTTCCTTCCCGGTCACCACCAAGAACGGTGACTGGGAGATCGTCCAGGGACTTCAGATCAACGACTTCTCCCGCAGCAGGATCGACGCCTCGACGGCCGAACTCGCCGAAGAGCGCGACGCCGTCAAGGGCCTTGGCCTGATCTGAGGGCTCAGAGGCCCGGCTGGTCGGGGATCGAGGAGGCGAGGAAGATCAACGCCGACCCGAGCCCGACCAGCAGGGCCATGTCCAGCGCTCGGTGGCGCACGGCCAGCATGCCAGCATCGCGCGGCGACAACACGGCCCGGATCGCCGCACCGAACAGCAGCGCGCCACCCATGATTCGGATTCCTACCCGCCAGTCGCCAAAGGTCACGACGCAGAGTCCGGTGATCGTGACGGCCAGCACCAGAAGGTAGAAAGCGCCGCCGATGGTCGAGGGGTAGCGGCGTTCCTCCAACTCCCCCGGTGGGTTGGCCGGGCTGGGATCGACCGGCTCCCCCGACTCCTCGGGTGCGGGATGATCGCCGTCGACGAGCTCTTCGGCCGAGATCGGCGGGACGCTCTCCGGTGGGGCGATGTCAGGGGTCACCGCATCGTCGAGCCCCGCATCGTTCGGTACGGGCTCGGCGGAGGCTTCGGTGGGCTCGCTCACGGTTGTCCAGTCACTGGGGATGGGCGTTCTCTGCGATCGCCACGATATTGCTCAGCAGCATGGCCCGCGTCATCGGACCGACACCCTTCGGGTTCGGCGAGACCCAGCCGGCCACGTCCCAGACGTCCTGGGCCACGTCACCGGTGATCTTGCCGTCGACACGAGAAACCCCGACGTCGAGCACCGCCGCACCCGGCTTGATCATGCTGGCCGTGATCATGTCGGGGACGCCGGCCGCAGCCACCACGATGTCAGCGCGCCGCGTGTGGGCAGCGAGGTCGACCGTGCCGGTATGGCACAGCGTGACCGTGGCGTTCTCGGAGCGGCGGGTCAGCAGCAACCCCAACGGTCGACCTACGGTCAGCCCGCGGCCCACTACGACGACCTCGGCACCGGCGATCTGCACCCCGTGGCGACGAAGCAGCTCGATCGCCCCTACCGGGGTGCAGGGCAGCGGTCCGGGCTCACCGAGCACCAACTTGCCCAGGTTGGTCGGGTGCAGCCCGTCGACGTCTTTGCCGGGGTCGACCCGGGAGAGCAGGGCGAACTCGTCGAGGCCGGTCGGTTGCTGCACGATGAAACCGGTGCAGGCGGGGTCGGCGTTCAGTTCGTCGATCACCGCCTCCACCTCGCTCTGGCTGGCGGTGGCCGGCAGGTCGCGGCGGATCGAGGCGATACCGAGCTCGGCGCAGTCCTTGTGCTTCGCGCCGACATACCAGTGCGAGCCCGCGTCATCGCCGACCAGCACGGTGCCGAGGCCGGGCACGATGCCACGCTCCTTGAGCGCAACCACCCGTTCCGTGAGCTCGGTCTTGATGGTGCGCAGCGTGGTGGCGCCGTCCAGGGTCTGTGCGGTCACGATGACTCCAAAGGGATGACAGGGGCGGCAACAGCACCGCCATGGTGGGCAAGATAGCGCTCGGCGGCTCGTGCCGCCGGGTGCGAGACGACCGCTGCCGTGACGCCGATGGCGGCAATCACGACCCAGCCGGGCCCGCCCCAGGCAAGGGCGAGGAAGGTGTAGAGCGCGGGGAAGATGAGCGGCTCGACCTGGTAGCCGAGCCCCCACACGCCCTGATAGTCGCCGAGGCGCCGCGGATCGGACAGCTCGGCGGTGAAACCCCAGTCAGACGCCGACTGCCAGAGCTCGGCACCGGTGATGGTGATGTGACCGATCCAGATCAGCACGATGGAGACCCAGCCGACCGTCTCGTGGGTCACGCCGAGAACCGCGCAAGAGAGTACGAAGGCCCAACCCGACCAGCGGACCGCGCGCAGTGCGCCGTCCACGCTGTCGGCGCCACGAGAAGCCCGCACCTGTAGGAGTACCGCCAGCACAGTGTTGGTGCCGAACAACCAGGCGATCAGCGTCTGCGGAGCGTCGGTGCGCTCGACCAGCCATAGCGGCACCACCACGTTGAGCAGCACCTGGTTGGAGGAGAGCACGCCGTTGCAGACCGAGAGGATGACGAACCCGACATTCTTCAAGGCTGCGGGTGAGACGTGTAGTTCCGGCCCGGCAGCGACCTCGACCTTGCGCTTCAGCGGGGGCAGCAAGGCGACCATCGCGGAGTTGACCAGCAGCAGCCCTGCGGTGATCAGCGGCACGGCGATGATCGCCTCGCGGCTGCCGATACCGAGCGCGATCCCGGCAGTGCCGGCGCCGAGCGTGTAGCCGACGTTGCGGGCAGCCCGCTGGTAGGCCATCGCAGCGACCCGCTTGTGCCGCGGAAACACCTCGATCCGATAGGCGTTGCGCGCAGATCGGCCGGCTGCCTCCACCGAGGCCAGCACGGCAAGGATGGCTACGAAGGAGACGAAACCGGAGATCAGCGGCCACGAAAGGTAGAGCAGCGCCTCCAGGAAGGCGCTGATTACCCACAGCCGCTTGGCCCCAACCGTGTCGCTGAGGCGTCCGAGCGGGATCGACAGCACCAAGGTGACCGCCGCTGCTGCCGAGAGCCCCAGGCCGATCTGGGTACCCGTAAGCCCCACGATCTGGGTAAAGAACACCGCCGTTCCGGTCAGGAACGAGCCCGTCGCAAACGCGGACAGCACCGCCTGGAGCGCCAGGTCGCGCTCCAGCTTGGTGTCCGGCACGATCGCGGCGATCAGCCGCGGCAGTCCCATCAGCTGGCCACTACTCGCGCGCCATCAGTGGAAGAAGTGCCGAGCGCCGGTGAAATACATCGTGACGCCAGCCTTCTCGGCGGCCTCGATCACCTCGTTGTCGCGCACCGAACCGCCCGGTTGGACGATCGCCGTCACCCCGGCGTCGATCAGGATCTGCGGGCCATCGGCGAACGGGAAGAACGCGTCGGAGGCAGCGACCGCCCCCCGCGACCGCTCCCCCGCCCGCTCCACGGCCAGTCGGCAGGAGTCGACCCGGTTGACCTGGCCCATCCCGACCCCGACCGATGCGCCACCGGAGGCGAGCAGGATGGCGTTGGACTTCACCGCCCGGCAGGCTCGCCAGGCGAAGGCCAGGTCGTCGAGCACCTCGGTCGAGGCTGCCTCGCCGGTGGCGAGTGTCCAGGTCGCCACGTCGTCGCCACCACCCTTGTCACTGCCCTCGACCTCGGCATCGATGATGTCGCGTTGCTGGAGCAGCAGACCCCCGGAGATCGCGCGCATCTCGTTGCCGCCGCGCGCCAGGGGGGCGCACTCGATCAGACGAATATTCTTCTTGGCCGACAACACCTCGACGGCACCGTCGTCGTAGCCCGGCGCCACCACGACCTCGGTAAAGATCTCCGCAACCTGACGCGCCATCTCCACGGAGACCGCGACATTGGTGGCGATCACGCCACCGAAGGCGGAGACCGGGTCACACTCGTGGGCCAGTCGATGCGCGGCGGCGACGTCTGCGCCGACAGCGATGCCGCACGGGTTGGCATGCTTGATGATCGCCACGGCCGGCCGGTCGAAGTCGTAGGCCGCCCGGCGCGCCGCGTCTGCGTCGACGTAGTTGTTGTAGGACATCTCCTTGCCGTGCAACTGAGTCGCCTGCGCCAGGCCGGGGCCGCCGGGCAGGGAGCCGTTGACGTAGAGGGCCGCCGACTGGTGCGGGTTCTCCCCGTAGCGCAGCACTGCCTGCTTGTCCCAGGTGGCGCCCAGCCAGGCCGGGAATCCGGAATCTTCCGGGCCGTCGGCAAGCACGCTGCTCATCCAGGAGGCGACGTGGACGTCGTAGGTCGCGGTGTGCACGAATGCCTCGGCAGCCAGCGCCTTGCGCTGGGCGAGCGTGAAGCCGCCTCCACGCGCCGCCTCGAGCACGGCGCCGTAGGCCGACGGCGAGGTGATGATCGCGACCGACGGGTGGTTCTTGGCCGCGGCCCGCACCATCGACGGACCGCCGATGTCGATCTGCTCGACACACTCATCAGGGTTCGCGCCCGACATCACGGTCTCGGTGAAGGGATAGAGGTTGCACACGACCAGGTCGAAGGGCTCGACCTCGAGGTCTGCCAACTGCTGCACATGTGATGGCAGGCGTCGATCGGCCAGGATCCCGGCATGCACACGTGGATGCAGGGTCTTTACCCGACCGTCAAGACACTCGGGGAACCCGGTCAGGTCCTCGACCTTGGTCACCGGCAGACCCAGGCTCTCGATCAGCGCGGCCGAACCACCGGTCGAGACCAGTGCGATGCCCGCCTCGTGCAGGCCCCGGACCAGGTCGTCGAGACCGGTCTTGTCGTAGACGGAAACCAGCGCTCTGCGCAGGGGGATCTGATCGGACACGTGCACTCCTCGGGTCGAACTTGGAGGCGAGCACCCAGGCGGTCGATGCTCTACGCGGTCACTCCCTGGTGGTTGCCCACCTGCGCCAGTCGTGTGGCGTCAGCCTAACCGGCCGAACCGCCTACGCGCACCCTGCGCCCGGTGATCTCGATCCCGTCGCGAGCGATCCGCCCCACGGCATCGACCAGCATCTGCCTCTCGACGCTCTTGATCCGCTCGTGCAGCGACTCCGCGTCGTCGTCGTCGGCCACCAGCACTGGCACCTGGGCCACGATCGGGCCGGTGTCCACGCCACCGTCAACCACGAACAGGGTCGCGCCGCTGACCTTGACCCCGTAGTCGATCGCGTCCCGCGGACCATGCATGCCCGGAAAAGAAGGACACAGGGCCGGGTGGGTGTTGAGGGTCAGGAAGCGAGCCAGGAAGTCCGGTGAGACGAGCTTCATGAAGCCGGCGAGCACGACCACCTGCGGCTCGAAGTCGGCCACGGCCGCACCCAGCGCCCGATCCCACTGCTGGCGCTCTGCGAAGTCATCCACCCGACGCACGAACGTCGCGATGCCCGCGCGTTCAGCCCGGGCCAGCCCCTCGATGTCGCCTCGGTCGGCGCCTACGGCCACCACCTCGGCGCCGTAGTCGGGATCGGCGCAGGCGTCGATCAGGGCCTGCAGGTTGGTGCCGGCGCCGGAGACGAGGACGACGAGTCGGGCTCTCACCCGGCGGAGTCTAGGGCGCCCGCCTGCTCGCCGCGTCGCTGCCACCGTGTCAACGCCAAGCCACCGAGGGCACCGAGTGCGCCACCGATGCCGAAGGCGGTGATGGCATGCACGAGCACGTCGGGAATGAATGCTGCGACGGTACGCATCCGTCCAGGACCCACGGCGCCACCGGCCAGCGAGGCGAGCAGAGTGAACGCGATGCCGGCCAGGATTCCGCCTCCGCAGCCGCGCAGCAGCGCCTCGAACCAGCCGAGCGCCGGGTGTCGGCGCTGCCTCCGGGCGGCTGCCAGGGCCGCAACCAGGATCGGCAGCACCACCAGGGCCGCGACCCAGGCTGCCGTCGTACCAGCGTCGGGCAGAGCCGCCAACAGCGGGAAGAGCGGAAGCGCACCGAGCACCACCAGGCCCGGCGAGACCAAAGTGCCGCCACCGACGGCGAATCCCGGCCCGAGCAGGAAGGAACCGGAGAACAGCACGGCGTTGGGAATGAACCCCACATTGGCCAGCGCGTAGACCAGACCGTCACCGACGCCCAGGTGAAGCTGTCCCATCACCGTGGCGACCTCGCCGATGCCGAAGGCCAGCGAGATCAGGAACACCACGGTGGAGGCCACCAGGAAGCCGAGCAGGATGGCGAGCGCCGTCGCACCTGCCTGACGGATGCCGATCGGCACCAGGGCGGCCCAGATGGCGGCGCGTCCCGACCCGATGGCGATAGCCGGCGCGGCCACCACCACCGTCATCATCAGGCTCCAGAGAACCACGCGTGGCACGCTCAGCGAGGTGTCGGAGCCTGCGGCCAGGGTAGCGACGATGACGGCTGTGACGCCGTAACCGGCGAAGAACAGGCTGACGGCCATCGGCACCGTCAGGTCGCGCTCGCCGTCGGAGATCCGGTCGGCATCCGGGCCGTGTCCGGACACACCTTCGCCGACCCGGTGCCCGAGGCGCCACATCGACCAGGCACAGACGGCACTCAGCCCGAGCGGCACCACCGTGACCGCGGATCCCTGCACGGTGATGCCCGACCCGTGCGCCATCAACCACGTCAGTGCGCCCATCCGCATCCCATCGCGGGGTTCACCGTGGATACCGGCGTCAGCGGCGAACCAGCCGATGACGCCGACCGCGAGGCAGACCAGCAATGGGGCCAGTGCGGCCAGCACGCCGCCGAGCGTGGCGATCAGCACCAACGGGCGGGGAGCCTTCGGGCCCACGTCGGTGCGGTCACGGCGGTCGACGAGCAGAGAGGTCATGGCCCGGCCATCATGACCCGCTCGTCGGAGCGGGTGGGGCTCCCACGCCGCGACCGCGCGAGTGTGCGCCCTTTCACCGTGCGGCGTACCGTGGAGCGGCCATGAGGAGCCCAGAAGCGTTCGACGCCTTTTATCTGCAGTCGCGCGACCACTTGTTGCTCGAGACCTATGCCCTGACCGGCGACCTGCCCGCTGCCCGGACGGCCGTCCGGGACGCCTTCGTGGTCGCCTGGCACCACTGGCACAAGGTTTCTCGCCTCGCCGACCGTGAGGCGTGGGTTCGACCGCACGCCCACGGCCGGGCCCTGCGCCGACACTCCACCCGGCCCTGGCACCGCGAGAAGGATCTGCCCGAGGAGGTCCAGACCACCCTGGATGCCCTTGCCAAGCTCTCGGGGCCTGAGCGCAAGGTGCTGGTACTGACCACGCTCTCGCCCATGCCGTTGGCCGATATCGCCCGCGAGGTCGGCCTCCCCCGGTCCGACACCGAGCGGGCGCTCCAGTCGGCGACGTCGAAGGTCGCCCTGACCCTGGACGCCGCGAGCACCGACGTACGACCATTGCTGGAGGCATTGCGCGGTCCGATCGCCGACAACCGCTGGCCGCGCAGCACGATCGTTCGACGCTCCGGCACCGCCCGCCGTCGCGTTCATACCCTGGTCGGGGTGGTCGCCGTCGTCGCGACACTGATTCTCTCGGGAAGCGTGGTCGCCTCCGGCGGCACCGAGCAGAGTTACCTGTCCCAGGGCAAGACCATGCCGGGCGTCTCGATGCGCCCCGGTAACGACTCACAGACTCCTCCTGCGCTGGCCGCCGACTCGCTGCTCTCGGCCGACCAGGTGTCGAAGTTCGCCCCGAAACTGACCTGGACCGAGGGTGAGACCTCGGACAACCTGGCTGGCAACGGCCTGGTAATGCCCTGTCAGCAGACCCGGTTCGCCGATCCGGAGGGAGCCGGGTCGATGATGCGCACCTTCAGCGGTTCGGCGGAGGTCACCGAGAAGCGACAGGTCACGCGCAACGGCAAGCCCAAGAAGGTGCTGCGCACGCACATGCGCGAGCGCGCCAGCGCCATCGAGTTCGTTGAGGTGTCGGCCGACGAGCAGCAGGCGCGGTCCGCGTTCGTCGTCTCGCGAGGGTGGTACGCCGAATGCCTGGACTCGCGGGCCCAACTGCTCACCACCCACCAGGTGAAGGGCGTCGGCGACGAGGCCGCCGTACTGACCCTGAACATCTGGAACGACTCGCCGGCCCAGGTCACCGTCGGTGTGGCCCGCACCGGCAACACGACGATCACCACCTTGGCCCGCTCCACCGGGTCACCCACCACGGCGCGCGCCGTCGCGACCGGCCTGGCGAGGGCCGTCAACGCCGTCTGTGGCACCGCTGAGGCCGGCACCTGTGCCGGGCCACCCAAGGTCCGCACGGTCGCGCCCTACGCCGTGGGCAAGCCCGCAGGGATGCTCGTCGCCGTCGACCTGCCCAGTGTCGAGGGTGCCATCGGCCCCTGGGTGGGCACCGAGCCGGAGCGAGCGCGGGTGAACTTCGCCGCCACCCGCTGCGACAACACCGAGTTCCGCGGGCCCGGCCAAGACCGCCCTGACCCGTACCTTCCTGTTCCCCGCCAAGAAGAAGGCCGACACCTTTGGTCTGACCCAGACGGTGGCGGTCATGAAGCCCCAGCAGGCCGACAAGTTCGTCCAGGATGTCCGCACCCGCATCGACAGGTGCGGCGCGGCCAACCTCGGCGCCTCGGTGAAATCACTCGTGCATCGCTCGAGCGCCACCAAGGACATCGAGGTGTGGGAGTTGGCCATCGAAGTCTCCGACGAGCGCACCGTGACGCTCTGGATGGCCATCATGCGCGAGGGCCGTGCCGTCTCCCAGGTGGGCTTCACCCCCTCGGACGGGATGAGCATGGAGCGCGCCGACTTCGTAGCCATCGCCGAGCGGGCCTTGGAGCGACTCAGCGACCTGCCCGGCGTCCAGCGCTGACCGGTTCACCTCACCGCTGCCCGGCTGCCCTCATCTGCCCCATTGCCGCTGTAACGCCGTGAAAACAGTTGTTCCCCCCCTGTAATAACAGGGGGGGAACAAGTTGTAACACGGCGTTACAGGTGCACGGGCAGTCCGGTGCACGGGTAGAACAGTTGCGAGGTCAGAGCCCCCGAAGGACTTCCCGCATCAGTTCGGCGGTCTCGGACGGCGTCTTGCCGACCTTGACACCTACAGCCTCGAGCGCTTCCTTCTTGGCCTGGGCGGTGCCCAGCGAGCCCGACACGATGGCGCCGGCGTGGCCCATGGTCTTGCCCTCGGGAGCGGTGAAGCCCGCGACGTAGCCGATGACCGGCTTGGTCACGTGGTCCTTGATGTAGGCCGCGGCCCGCTCCTCGGCGTCGCCACCGATCTCGCCGATCATCACGATCGCCTTGGTGTCGGGGTCGTTCTCGAACGCCTCGAGGGCGTCGATGTGCGTCGTGCCGATGACCGGGTCGCCACCGATACCGATGGCGGTCGAGAAGCCGTAGTCCTTGAGCTCGAACATCATCTGGTAGGTCAGGGTGCCCGACTTGGACACCAGACCGATCGGGCCGGAGCCGGCGATGGTGTGCGGCGTGATGCCGGCCAACGACTCACCCGGCGTGATGATGCCGGGGCAGTTGGGCCCGATCATCCGGGTGGACTTGCCCTCGAGGTAGGCGAACACCTCGGCGCTGTCCTGGACCGGAACGCCCTCGGTAATGACGACGAGCAGTTCGATGCCGGCGTCGATGGCCTCGAT
>JARICB010000162.1 GCA_029264225.1 Nocardioides sp.
GCCTGGTGCGCCAACTGGGGTCGACATGCGCCGAGGATGATCTGCGGCGCGATGTCCACGTCGAGCTTGGCCTTGAGGGTCGCGGTCAGGTCGATCTCGGTCAAGACGCCGAAGCCGACCTCGGCAAGCTGGGCGCGGACCGCCTGCACAGTCTCCTCGTAGGGACGCGGCACGGTGCTCTTCAGCGTGTAGTCAGTCATGGTCATGACCCTCCTGATCGTCGGTTCTTCGGCGTGCTTCGTCGGCAACTGTACAACCCCCCGGGGGGTTGTGCTAACTTACTGAACATAACCCCCCCGGGGGTTGTTGGGAAGCCTGTTCACAGAGTCAAGCAAGGGAGTCGGACATGAAGGAGAGTGACACCGTGAAGAGTGACACCGTGGAGGCCCCGGCCACCCTGAAGATCCACGTCATCGACACCCCGTCGCTGGGTGATCGCACCTACGTCGTCCACGACGGCGAGGTCGCCTTCGTAGTCGATCCGCAGCGCGACATTGACCGGGTCCAGGCGTTCCTCGAGAGCGAAGGCGTCCGCGTGACCCACGTATTCGAGACCCACATCCACAACGACTACGTCACCGGCGGTCTGGCTCTCGCCCACGCCACAGGCGCGGCCTACCTGGTCAACGCGGAGGACGAGGTCTCCTTCGACCGCACCCCGATCCGCGACGGGCAGACCCTCGAGGTCGGCCCCCGCATGAGGGTGCGCGCCATCTCCACCCCGGGCCACACCTACACCCACCTGTCCTACGCACTCACCGACGGCGACGAGACCGTTGCGGTCTTCACCGGCGGCTCCGTGCTCTTCGGCGCGACCGGTCGCCCCGACCTGCTGGGCGAGGACCACACCGATGCCCTGGTCCGCCACCAGCACGCCTCCGCGCACCGGCTCGCCGAGGAGTTGCCCGACCAGACCGAGGTCTACCCGACACACGGGTTCGGCTCCTTCTGCTCGGCGAACCAGTCGGAGGCCACCGAGTCCACGATCGGTCAGGAGAAGAAGACGAACCCGGTCCTGACCCAGGACGAGGAGACCTACGTCCGCGAACTCTTGGCGGGCCTCGGCGATTGGCCGACGTACTACGCGCACATGGCACCTGCGAACGCCGAGGGACCCTCCGCACCCGACCTGTCCCTGCCGACGACCGCGGATGCCACCGAGCTTCGCCGTCGCATCGAGGCAGGGGAATGGGTCGTCGACCTGCGCAACCGCACCACATTCGCGGCCGGGCACGCGCCCGGCACCCTGAACTTCGGCCTCGACGGCAGCTTCGTCACCTATCTTGGCTGGCTGATCCCCTGGGGGACCCCGGTCACCCTGCTCGGCGAAACAGCGCAGGAGGTTGCCGAAGCCCAACGCGAGTTGGTGCGGATCGGTATCGACCGGCCCGCGGCGTACGCCACCGGCGGCCCGCAGGACTGGGCACAGGGAGAGTTGGCGCGCTTCGCCACCGCCACGTTCGCCGATCTCGCGCAGGTGCGCCACCACCGCGAAGTGGTGATCCTCGACGTACGCCGCGATGACGAGCGGCACTCGACACGCATCGAGGGCTCCCACCACATCCCGCTCCACGAACTGCCGGCGCGGATCGCCGAGATCCCGGCGGGCGAGGTCTGGGTGCACTGCCTCTCCGGCTACCGCGCCTCGGTGGCGGCCTCACTGATCGACGCCTCGGGTCGCACCCCGGTGGCCATCGATGACGCCTTCGAGAACGCCGGGAGGGTCGGCCTGCACCTGGTTGGCCCCGACGCCTGATGCTCGACCTTGTCATCGCAGTCGTCGCCGGGGCGCTGATCGGGCTCAGTCTGGGAGCGCTCGGCGGGGGCGGGTCGATCCTGGCCGTTCCGGTGCTGGTCTATGCCCTTGATCAGAACCCGTCCCAGGCCACCACCGGGTCGCTGGTGATCGTCGGCGCGACTGCTTTGATCGGCGCCATCACCGCCTACCGGGCCGGGAACGTCCTGCTCTCCCGAGGGGTCGCCTTCGGGCTGGTGGGCATCGGAGGTGCAGCGGTAGGGGCCAAGGCCTCGGCGCTGGTCCCGGAGACGGTGCTGCTGGCAGCGTTCGCGATCCTGATGCTGCTGATCGGCTCGATGATGGCCGTCCGTCAGGTTCGCGCGCGCCGCACCGTAGGTGAGCCGAAGACTGGCTCCGACGCGGGCGCCGGACCCACCAGGCGCTTCGCCTTGGACGACCCGATCATTACCTTCAGCCCGACGTTCGCCTGTCAGTGCCCGCAGGCGCTGAAGGTGCTCATCACCGCCACCGGGGTCGGTCTGCTGACCGGCTTCCTGGGGGTGGGCGGCGGATTCCTGGTCGTGCCCGCGCTGCTGCTCGCCCTGGCGTTGCCGATGGAGTACGCCGCCGGCACCTCCCTGGTCGTCATCACGCTGACCAGCGTCGCAGCGCTCGCCGTGCGCGCGGGGGTGGGTTCGTCCCCCGACTGGGACGTCGTGCTCGTCCTGACCGCGACCTCCGCCGTCGGCGGGTTCCTCGGCGCCAGGCTCGCCGCTCGAGTCGACACCCGCCGCCTGACGACAGCCTTCACCGCCCTGGTGCTGGCCGTCGCGATCTACACCGCCACCCAGGCATTGCCCGCCCTGCTCTGAAGATCGACCGGCACTCCCCTACGCCCTTCCCCGATTTTCTTTTCGCCACCTGCACATTCATCGAAGGAACCCCTCATGACCACGGCTACGACCCGCCCCTCTCCGCCCTCGACCGAACCACCACCCCTCGCACACCGCTCAGGCCTCCTGGGACGACTCGGGGTCTGGGTCACCGACCACGCCCGCCTGACCACGGCCGTGTGGATGCTGGTCATCATCGGACTCGGGATCTTCGCTCCCAGGGTCGAATCGGAGCTTTCTGGCGCGGGCTGGCAGGCCGATGGCTCGGAGTCGGTGGCAGCGCGTGAGCTGGCCCAGGAGCACTTCGGTGGCAATGCCAGCACCGCGATCCAGGTCGTCGTGAAATCCACTGACGGGCCCGTCACCGAGGGTCGCGGTCAGCAGGTCCTCGCCCGCGCCACGGCCATGCTCGAGGAGGACCCTCGTGTCGCAGACATCGTCCAACCCCAACCTGGCGCCACGCTGAGCCAGGACGGCACCACCGCCGTCCTGCTGGCTGGTGCGGGTGCCGACCCCAACGAGATGGTCCGGGTGGCTGACGACCTCAAGGCCCCCCTCCAAGACCTCTCGCTCGACGGCATTCAGGTCAACCCCACCGGCGCCTCGCTGCTGTGGTCAGACTTCAACGAGGCCAACCTCGATGCGATGCTCAAGTCGGAGATGATCTCTTGGCCCGTCACGCTCGCCATCCTCGTGCTCGCCTTCGGTGCACTGGTGGCAGCCGGGCTGCCGCTGATCCTGACACTGGCCGGCCTGGTCGCCTCCGCCGGATCACTGGTGCTGATCAACCACGTCGTCCCGGTCTCCATCTGGGCGATGAACTTCGCCATGATGTTCGCCCTCGCCCTCGGCATCGACTACGCCCTCTTCATCGTCGTGCGCTACCGCGCCGCGCGGGCCGCCAACGCGGAGAGTCCTGCACGCAACGCGGTCGCGGAAACGATGGACACCGCCGGCAAGGCAGTGCTGCTCTCCGGCGCGACCGTGCTGATCTCGTTGTCCGCGGTGATGCTCGTGCCGTCGCCCTCGTTCCGCTCCATGGCAGGAGGCATCATGCTCTCGGTCGCCTTCGTCCTGGCCGCCACGCTGACTCTGCTGCCGCTCGTACTGGCGAAGCTGGATCACCGGATCAACAAACTCGCCCTGCCGTGGTCGAGGTCCGGGGAGCATCGTTCACCAAAGTTCGCCGCGTGGGGCGAACGATTGTGGAAGCGTCCGCTGACGTGGGGCCTGGCCTCACTGGTCGTGCTCCTGGCTCTGGCCGCCCCGATCATCGGTCTACAGACCGCCATGCCCTCGATCAAGGTTCTTCCCGAGGACGCCTCTGCCCGAGTCGGCTACGACTTGGTGCAGGAGAGCTTCGGAGACGGAGCACCCGGCACCCTGACGATCGTCGTCGCCAAGAGCGACACCAAGACCGCAGCCACGGTCCTGTCGGAGGATGCCGGTATCAGCGGTGCGATGCCCGCGATTCCAGCCCCGGACGGCACCAACCTCGCCCTGATCCAGGCAGTCCCCACGGTCGACCCGTCCGATCCCGCTCTCGGTGAGACCGTGAGCAGGATCCGGGCCGATCTGCCGCCGTCGGCGCTCGTCGGTGGCGCTGCAGTGGAGAATCTCGATCTCAAGACCCAGCTCGACGAATCGACACCACTGGTGATCGGCGTGATCCT
>JARICB010000229.1 GCA_029264225.1 Nocardioides sp.
CCTGTATCGGCGGCTGGGTGCTGCCGTACGCCGCCCGCCTGGGCCGAGATCTCCCGCCGTGGACCTTCGCCGTCCAGGGCGTCACCTCGATCTCCGTGGATACCCACAAGTACGCCTATGCCCCCAAGGGCACCTCCCTGCTGCTGCACCGCGACTCGGCACTTCGCCGTCCTCAGTTCTTTGCCTCGGCGCAGTGGCCGGGCTACACGATGCTCAACCAGACCACCCAGTCGACCCGATCCGGTGGGCCGATCGCCGGCACGTGGGCGGTGGTCTCCACGATCGGCGACGAGGGCTACCTACGACTGGGCGGCGAGGTGTTCGAAGCGGTGGATCGGATCGTGGCCGTCATTGCGGCCGAGCCGACGCTGCGGCTGGTCGTAGCTCCCGACTCGACCCTGGTCGCGCTCGCGACCGACGAGAGCTGCGACCCGTTCACCCTGACCGACGAGCTCCTCGAGCGCGGTTGGTATGTCCAGCCACAGCTCTCGTTCAACGAGCAGTCGGCCACCATCCACCTCTCGGTCAGTGCCGCGACCCTGCGGCACCTCGACGAGTTCGCCACCGTCCTGGCCGAGGCCATCGCCGCCGCGCAGGCCGCTGGGCCGGTCTCGGTCGACCAGGAGGTGGTCGCCTACATCGAATCCCTCGATCCGGCGACGCTGAGCGATGCCGACTTCGACGGTCTGCTCGCAGCCTCCGGTCTGGTGGGCGCATCGGCCGACGGCTCGCTGGAGCTGCCGACTCGGATGGCATCGGTCAACGCCATGCTCGACGTCGCCTCGCCGGCGCTGCGCGAAGCGTTGATGATCGCCTTCCTCGACCGACTCTCGCGCCCTGCTCGGACGATCTAGGCTCGACGACTGTAGGGCTCGAGATAGCCGGTCACCAGCGCGATCCCCTCCTCGATGAGTTCTTCATCGCCCTCGATCTCGTTGGCGTAGGCACTCTGGAGAACGCGCTCGCCGACCTCGATAGCGAGGCGTGCGACCTTGGGTGGAACATCGCGTGTCAGGATCCCTGACGCTCCTGCGAACTGGAAGACGTTGGTCGCCACTCCCAGGCTGTGGGCGCGGCGGCGCTTCCGGCTCGCCGGGGTGCTCCGCCCACGCAGCCAGATCTCCACGAACGCAGGGCGACGGGTGTAGACCTTGGTGAACGCACGCATCGACGTCTCGATCAACGCCGACAATGTCAACGTTTCGAGAGCTCCGAGATCGCTGAGGAGTTGACCATCCATCTCCGTCAGGTCCCGCTCGACGAGGGCCAGCAGCACGTCGTCGATGTCGGCGAAGTATTGGTAGAACGAAGCCACGGGCACCTGGGCCGACTCGGCGATGGCACGCGTGGTGAGCCCCTCGACTCCGTCACTCAGCACGAGCCGCGAGGCGGCGTCGAGAAGCAGCTCCACCCGTCGCCGGCTGCGCTCCTGAGTCGGAATCCGGCGGGCCACCCGAGCGGTGCCAGCGGTGGGATCCCCGCCCTCACTCGCCTCGGCCACCCGGGCAGCATAGGACAACAACAAGAACCAGTTCTAGAGGTGCCGATCGCTAGTGTGCATGCCATGAACACCCTCGCCGCCCTGGTCTCACGCGGCCTGATGGCCAGCGACTGGGCGCAAGCACTGGCCCCCGTCGAGGACCGGATCGTCTCGCTCGGTCAGTTCCTGCGCGCCGAGAATGCGGCCGGCCGCGGCTACCTGCCGGGCGGCGACCAGGTCATGCGAGCCTTCGCCCGCCCACTGAGTGCGGTGCGAGTGTTGATCGTCGGCCAGGACCCCTACCCGACGCCCGGGCACCCCATCGGCCTGTCGTTCGCCGTGGCTCCCGACGTGCGCCCCGTCCCGCGATCGCTGGCCAACATCTATGCCGAACTCAACAACGACCTGGGGCTGGCACCCGTCCCCCACGGCGACCTCTCCGCGTGGGCCGACCAAGGCGTCATGCTCCTCAACCGGGTGCTGACCGTGACCCCAGGAAAGGCCGCCTCCCACCGTGGTCGCGGTTGGGAGAAGGTGAGCGAGGCAGCGATCGAGGCCCTCGCGACCCGTGGCGGGCCGTGCGCAGCCATCCTCTGGGGGCGTGACGCGCAGTCGCTCAGGCCACTGCTCGGCCCCATCCCGTGCGTGGAGTCGCCACACCCTTCCCCGTTGTCGGCCTCGCGGGGGTTCTTCGGCTCCCGACCGTTCTCGCGCGTCAACCAACTGCTCGTCGACCAGGGCGCTACGCCGATCGACTGGCAACTTGCTGGGTGACGTCCCTCAGCGACCCATCAGGCGCATCAGTTTCAACGACTTCCGGGTCTGCTTCGCGTAGGCCTCGTAGGGCTGGCCCGGCTGTGGTCCCATGACCTGCTTCTTCAGCACCGCAATGTTTTGGCAGTCGGTGTACTTCAGCAGCCCCTGGTCGCCGTGTCGGCCGCCGACACCGGACTGCTTGACGCCACCCGACGGCGTGCCCTTGGAGGCGTACGCCGTTGCCAGGATGTCGTTGATGTTGACGTTGCCAGCCTCGATCCGGCGGGCCACGGCGGTCGCGGCTGTCAGGTCGCTGCCCCATACGGACGCGTTGA
>JARICB010000236.1 GCA_029264225.1 Nocardioides sp.
AGCGCCGTGTCGGCCAGACCCTTGCGGGCACCGTGGGTAGCGATGAAGTACTCCAGCACCGACAGGCCCTCACGGAAGTTGGCCTTGATCGGGCGGGGGATGATGTCGCCCTTCGGGTTGGCCACCAGACCACGCATGGCCGCAACCTGACGGATCTGCATCATGTTTCCGGATGCGCCCGAGTCGACCATCATGTAGATCGGGTTCTTGCGGTCGAAGTTGGCCTCCATGGCCTTGGCGACCTCGTTGGACGCCTGGGTCCAGATCTCGATGAGCTCCTGGCGACGCTCGTCGTCGGTCACCAGACCGCGCTCGAACTGCTTCTGGACCTTCTCCGCCTGCTCTTCGTAGACGGCGAGGATCTCGGCCTTGTCGCCCGGGGTCGTCACGTCGTCGATCGAGACGGTGACACCCGAACGGGTGGCCCACTGGAAGCCGGCGTCCTTGAGGGCGTCGAGCGAGGCAGCGACCTCGACCTTGGTGTAGCGCTCGGCCAGGTCGTTGACGATCGAGCCGAGCGCCTTCTTGCCGACCTCGTAGTTCACGAACGGGTAGTCGGCCGGCAGCGTGTCGTTGAACAACACGCGACCCAGCGTCGTGGCCACGGTGAGGGACTTGCCCTCTTCCCAGTCGGCGCCAGCAGCGTCCTCAAGGGGCGGGACGATGTCGGAGAGACGGATCTTCACCCTGCTCTGCAGGGTGATCTCGCCCCGGTCGAAGGCCATGATGGCCTCGGCCGGTGAGGCGAAGCCGCGGCCTTCGCCCGGCTCGTCCTCTCGGTCGGTGGTCAGCCAGAACAGGCCGATGATCATGTCCTGCGAAGGCATGGTCACCGGGCGACCGTCAGACGGCTTGAGGATGTTGTTGGTCGAGAGCATCAGGATGCGAGCCTCGGCCTGGGCCTCCGCCGACAGCGGCAGGTGCACCGCCATCTGGTCACCGTCGAAGTCGGCGTTGAAGGCGCCACACACGAGCGGGTGGATCTGGATGGCCTTGCCCTCGATCAGCTGGGGCTCGAAGGCCTGGATGCCGAGACGGTGCAGGGTAGGTGCCCGGTTGAGCAGCACCGGGTGCTCGGTAATGACCTCTTCGAGGACGTCCCACACGACCGGGCGCGCACGCTCGACCATCCGCTTGGCGGACTTGATGTTCTGCGCGTGCGAGAGGTCGACGAGACGCTTCATCACGAACGGCTTGAAGAGCTCGAGGGCCATCTGCTTGGGCAGACCACACTGGTGCAGCTTCAACTGCGGACCCGACACGATGACCGAACGGCCCGAGTAGTCCACGCGCTTGCCGAGCAGGTTCTGACGGAATCGACCCTGCTTACCCTTGAGCATGTCGGAGAGCGACTTCAACGGCCGGTTGCCCGGTCCGGTGACGGGGCGGCCACGACGACCGTTGTCGAACAGGCTGTCCACGGCCTCCTGAAGCATCCGCTTCTCGTTGTTGACAATGATCTCGGGGGCACCGAGGTCGAGAAGTCGCTTGAGCCGGTTGTTCCGGTTGATCACGCGACGGTAGAGGTCGTTGAGGTCGGAGGTGGCGAACCGGCCACCGTCGAGCTGGACCATCGGCCGCAGGTCCGGCGGGATGACCGGAACGGCGTCGAGCACCATGCCGATCGGCTGGTTGCCGGTCTTGCGGAAGGCGTCGACGACCTTGAGGCGCTTGAGGGCGCGGACCTTCTTCTGGCCCTTGCCGTTGGCGATGGTGTCGCGCAGCGAGGCCACCTCGGCGGTGACGTCGAAGTCCTCCAGACGCTTCTGGATCGCCGCGGCGCCCATGAAGCCCTCGAAGTACTTGCCGAACCAGTTCTTCATCTCGCGGTAGAGCAGTTCGTCACCGAGCAGGTCCTGGACCTTGAGCGACTTGAAGGTGTTCCAGACCTCGTCGAGCCGGTCGATCTCGCGCTGGGCACGATCGCGCAGCTGCTTCATCTCCCGCTCGGCGCCGTCCTTGACCTTGCGGCGTGCGTCAGCCTTGGCACCCTCGGCCTCGAGGGTGGCGAGGTCTTCCTCGAGCTTCTTGGCGCGGTCGTCGATGGAGCCGTCGCGACGCTTCTCCAGCCGCTCACGCTCCAGGCCGACCTTGTTCTCCAGGCTCGAGAGGTCCTTGTGACGGGCGTCCTCGTCGACCGAGGTGATCATGTAGGCCGCGAAGTAGATGACCTTCTCGAGGTCCTTCGGGGCGAGGTCGAGCAGGTAGCCCAGCCGCGACGGGACACCCTTGAAGTACCAGATGTGGGTAACGGGGGCGGCGAGCTCGATGTGGCCCATCCGCTCACGACGCACCTTGGAGCGGGTGACCTCGACGCCACAACGCTCACAGATGATGCCCTTGAAGCGCACGCGCTTGTACTTGCCGCAGTAGCACTCCCAGTCCCGGGTAGGGCCGAAGATCTTCTCGCAGAAGAGGCCGTCACGCTCGGGCTTGAGCGTGCGGTAGTTGATGGTCTCAGGCTTCTTGACCTCGCCGTGGCTCCATCCGCGGATGTCCTCCGGAGTGGCCAGGCCGATCTGAAGCTGATCGAAGAAGTTCACGTCGAGCACGATGGCTGCAACCCTTCAGTTGTAACGAAATTCGGGTGATGGGGGGCGGAGAGCGCGCCCGGCGTCGTCATCGACAACGCCGGGCGCGGCACCTCACACCTCTTCGACGCTGCTGGGCTCGCGACGTGACAGGTCGATGCCAAGTTCCTCGGCCGCGCGGAAAACGTCTTCCTCGGCGTCCTTGAGCTCGATGGCGGAACCGTCCTGCGACAGCACCTCCACGTTGAGGCACAGGGACTGCATCTCCTTGACGAGCACCTTGAACGACTCCGGAATACCCGAGTCGGGGATGTTCTCGCCCTTGACGATGGCTTCGTAGACCTTGACACGACCGGGCACGTCATCGGACTTGATGGTCAGGAGCTCCTGCAGGGCGTAGGCGGCGCCGTACGCCTCCATTGCCCAGACCTCCATCTCACCGAAGCGCTGGCCACCGAACTGGGCCTTACCGCCGAGCGGCTGCTGGGTGATCATCGAGTACGGACCGGTGCTGCGGGCGTGGATCTTGTCGTCCACCAGGTGGTGCAGCTTGAGGATGTACATGTAGCCGACCGAGACGGGCTCGGGGAACGGGTCACCGGAGCGGCCGTCGAAGAGCGACGCCTTGCCGGTCTTGTCGATCATCCGCACACCGTCGCGCGTCGGGTACGTCGCCCCGAGCAGGCCGGTGATCTCGTCCTCACGGGCACCATCGAAGACCGGGGTGGCCACCTTGGTGTTGGGCGCTGCCTTGTCGGCGTGGATCGCGATCAGGCGATCCTTCCACTCCGCAGAACCCTTGTCGTCGTGCAGATCCAGGTCCCAGCCCTGCTTGGCGAGCCAGCCGAGGTGGAGTTCGAGGATCTGTCCGATGTTCATTCGTCGTGGCACACCCAGCGGGTTGAGCACCACGTCGACCGGGGTGCCGTCCTCCATGAACGGCATGTCCTCGATCGGCAGGATCTTGGCGATGACGCCCTTGTTGCCGTGACGACCAGCGAGCTTGTCACCGACCGAGATCTTGCGCTTCTGGGCAACGTAGACGCGCACCAGCTGGTTGACGCCCGGGGGCAGCTCGTCGGGCGTGCTGCCGTCTTCGGGCTCGCGGTCGAAGACGCGCACGCCGATGACCGTTCCGGACTCGCCGTGCGGAACCTTCATCGAGGTGTCGCGCACCTCGCGCGCCTTCTCACCGAAGATCGCGCGGAGCAGCCGCTCCTCCGGCGTCAGCTCGGTCTCACCCTTGGGCGTGACCTTGCCGACGAGGATGTCACCGTTGGTGACCTCGGCGCCGATGCGGATGATGCCGCGCTCGTCGAGGTCGGCCATGCCTTCCTCGGAGACGTTCGGGATGTCCCGGGTGATCTCCTCGGGCCCGAGCTTGGTGTCGCGGGCGTCGACCTCGTGCTCCTCGATGTGGATCGAGGTCAGGACGTCTTCCTGCACCAGGCGCTGGCTGAGGATGATGGCGTCCTCGTAGTTGTGACCCTGCCACGGCATGAAGGCCACGAGCAGGTTGGTGCCGAGGGCCATCTCGCCCTGGTCGGTGCAGGGACCGTCGGCGATCGGCGTACCGACCTCGAGGCGGTCACCCTCCACGACCAGCGGGCGCTGGTTGATGCAGGTGCCCTGGTTGGAGCGCTTGAACTTGGCCAGCTTGTAGGTCTGGTAGCTGCCGTCGTCGTTCATCGTCTCGACGAACTCGGCGGACACCTCCTTGACCACACCTGCCTTCTCGGCCACGACCACGTCGCCGGCGTCGACGGCGGCACGGAACTCCATGCCGGTGCCGACGATCGGCGAGTCGCTCACGACGAGCGGCACTGCCTGACGCTGCATGTTGGCGCCCATGAGCGCGCGGTTGGCGTCGTCGTGCTCGAGGAACGGAATCAGGGCCGTTGCGACCGACACCATCTGGCGCGGCGAGACGTCCATGTAGTCGACCTCTTCGGCGAGGATCGCGTCGACCTCACCGCGCTGCATACGAACCAGCACCCGCTCTTCGACGAACTTGTTCTTCTTGTCGAGCGGTGCGTTGGCCTGCGCGATGACGTAACGATCCTCGTCGTCGGCGGTCAGGTAGTCGATGTCGTCAGTCACGACACCCTTGACCACGCGACGGTAGGGCGTCTCGACGAAACCGAACGGGTTGATCCGTCCGTAGGAGGCCAGCGACCCGATCAGACCGATGTTGGGACCTTCGGGGGTCTCGATGGGGCACATACGTCCGTAGTGCGAGGAGTGGACGTCACGAACCTCCATACCGGCACGGTCTCGCGAGAGCCCGCCCGGCCCGAGCGCGGAGAGGCGACGCTTGTGCGTCAGTCCCGCGATCGGGTTGGTCTGGTCCATGAACTGCGAGAGCTGCGAGGTTCCGAAGAACTCCTTGAGCGCTGCCACCACGGGCCGGATGTTGATCAGCGACTGGGGCGTGATCGCCTCGACGTCCTGGGTCGTCATCCGCTCGCGGACCACGCGCTCCATCCGGGCCAGGCCGGTGCGGAGCTGGTTCTGGATCAGCTCGCCGACCGTGCGCATACGACGGTTGCCGAAGTGATCGATGTCGTCGGGCTGGACCTTGATCGGCTTGCCGTCGAGGCCGATCACGAGGTTGCCCTCGGGGTCGATCAGGTCGGGTGCGTCGACCGGGGCGCCGGCGTCGTGCAGCTGCACGATGTAGCGGATCGCGGCGACGATGTCGTCGACGGTCAGGGTCTGCTGGTCGAAGGCCTCGGTCACACCGAGCTTCTTGTTGATCTTGTAGCGACCAACCTTGGCCAGGTCGTAACGCTTGGGGTTGAAGTAGTAGTTGTTCAGCAGCGTCTGCGCAGCCTCACGCGTGGGCGGTTCGCCCGGGCGCAGCTTGCGGTAGATGTCGAGCAGCGCTTCGTCCTGGGTCTGCGGGGTGTCCTTGTCGAGAGTGATCATCATCGACTCGTACTGCCCGAACTCCTCGCGGATCTGCTCGGGGGTCCAGCCCAGTGCCTTGAGCAGCACGGTGACGTTCTGCTTGCGCTTGCGGTCGAGACGGACGCCGACCAGGTCGCGCTTGTCGATCTCGAACTCGAGCCAGGCGCCTCGGCTCGGGATCAGGCGCGAGGTGTAGATGTCCTTGTCGGACGTCTTGTCGGCGGTGCGCTCGAAGTAGACGCCCGGCGAGCGGACCAGCTGGGAGACCACGACACGTTCGGTGCCGTTGATGATGAAGGTGCCCTTGCGGGTCATCATCGGGAAGTCACCCATGAAGACCGTCTGGCCCTTGATCTCGCCGGTCTCGTGGTTCATGAACTCGGCGGAGACGTAAAGGGGGCGGGAGTAGGTGAAGTCCTTCTCCTTGCACTCCTCCTCGGTGTACTTCGGATCGACGAAGACGGGGTTGTCGAACGAGAGCATCATCGTCTCGGAGAAGTCTTCGATCGGGGAGATCTCCTCGAAGATCTCCTGGAGACCGGACTTCTCGGACACGTCTTCGCCCGCGGCGCGGCGCGCTGCGACCGTCTCTTCCCACTCTTCGCCGCCGACGAGCCATTCAAAGCTGTCAGTCTGGAGAGACAGGAGAGCGGGAACCTCGAGAGATTCGGCGATCTTTGCGAAAGAGGTACGAGGGGGATTACCAGCGGAGCTGCGCGCGGCCAAGAGTTTTCCTTCGAATGATCAGGAGATCGTTTCGCCACCAGCCGACCACCGTCGACACCCGTCCGGACAGGGTGAAGGGCATTTGAGAGCAGGCGCAAAGAAATAGCCTAGCGCACAATGGGGCTCATTTCAAAGGCGGGGACAAACGTGTCACCACGTTCGCACCTCTTGCCGACGATGATGGACGCAGAGCGCCGTCAGGTCAAGCACCAGCGACGGCAATCCTCGCGCAGATCGCCAAAATTGCAGACAGGGCGACCACCTTGTCGGTGGTCGCCCTGCGGCAGTCGTTCAGCGCACGGCCATCAGCCGCGCAGCGTCACGACATGAGTCACTTGACGGTGACGGTGGCGCCGGCGCCCTCGAGGGCATCCTTCGCCTTCTCGGCCGCAGCCTTGTCGACACCTTCGAGGATCGCCTTGGGAGCGGCCTCAACGAGGTCCTTCGCCTCCTTCAGGCCGAGGCTCGTCAGGGCGCGCACCTCCTTGATCACGTTGATCTTCTTCTCGCCGGCAGACTCCAGGACGACATCGAACTCGTCCTGCGCAGCGGCCTCTTCGCCACCGGCGGCGGCGCCACCGGCAGCGGGGGCGGCAGCGGCGACGGGAGCAGCGGCGGTGACGCCGAAGGTCTCTTCGAACTGCTTCACGAACTC
>JARICB010000237.1 GCA_029264225.1 Nocardioides sp.
CCAACGCGCGGGCGAACTCAACGGTGTCGTCCAGAGTCGTCCCGCCGTCCACACCGTCCACGGCCGAGACCCGGTAGAAGAGCGCCACGTCGTCGCCGACCGCCGCCCGGATGGCCCGCACGACCTCGAGCGGGTAGCGCCACCGGCCCGCGGTGTGGCCTCCGTAGTCGTCGGTGCGGAAGTTGGACAGGGCCGACTGGAAGGAGTGCAGCAGGTAGCCGTGGGCACCGTGCAGCTCGATCACCGTGAAGCCGGCCCGCACGGCTCGCACTGCGGCGGCGACCCACGCCTCGACTGAGTCGTGCACCTCGTCGAGGGTGAGCTCGTGCGGCACCTGCCAGCCGGGTCCGGCCGCGACCGCGCTGGGCCCCACCGTCGGCCACGGGCCGAGGCCGGTCTCCGGGTCGGTCTGCGTGAGCGGCGCGCCCCCGGCCCAGGCCGGGGCACAGGAGGCTTTGCGGCCGGCGTGGGCCAACTGGATGGCCGGCACGGCGCCGTACTCGGTCAGGAAGGCGGCGACCCGCGCCAGGGAGTCGGTCTGCTCCTCGTTCCAAAGGCCGAGGTCGAGGTGCGAGATCCGGCCCTCCGGGGTGATGGCTGTCCCCTCGACCGTCACGATGCCGACGCCGCCGAGGGCGAACCGTCCGAGGTGGACGAGGTGGTAGTCGGTGGCCGCGCCGGTGGGGGCGGCGTACATGCACATGGGCGAGACCATCACCCGGTTGCGGCTGGTGACGCCGCGGATCTGCAGCGGGGTGAAGAGGTGGGACATCGGACTTCCTTCGAGGACGGGCTGGAGGAGCAGTGGGGGGCGGACGAACGAGGACTTCTCCTCTGCATCCTGCTGCATGCCGTCGGCGGTCCACGAAGGGCCATCGCCCAAGTGGGCCAGGCCCTCACGCGCGACCCGGTCGGGCTGCGAGGCCTTCATCCCGGGAGCGTCGAAGTTCATCCCGAGCCGCTCCATCGCCGGGGTCCGGGTCAGGCCCAGGCACAGCTCCAGGACGTCGACACCGTGCGGCTTCAGCTCGACCCAGAGTGCTCGGCGGTGGCGTTCTCGCCGGCGAGGATGCGCGCCGGGTCGCCGGGCACGAGGTCGATGAGCAGGAAGATCAGCAGTGGCACCACGAACACCAGCGGGACGGCTGCCAGGATCCGGCGGATGGAGTAGCGCAGCACGTCAGCGCTCTCCGACCGTCGAGCAACTGGTTGACCCGGTGGTCCACCTGCTACCCGTGCTCGCCGCGGCTCAGCTCCCACCGGTTGGCGGAGAGCCGGTCGACCCGGAAGTCCTGCCGTTCCGGGTCGTGACGGATGAGCACGGAGTGCCCGGTGGCCGTCGCGCGGTCACCATAGACCTCGACATACGGCACGCCCATCACGTGACCGACGCCGCCCTCGATGATGCCCTGATGCATGTCCCCCAAGGTCTCCGACGAGCTCTACCCCGGGTGGCGCGGGGCCGGGGCGGCCCGCCCCTGACGCCCCGAACCAGCAGAAGTGCCCGCTCGCAAAGTTAGGAAGTGAGCACTTTTTATGTTTGGGTGGGCCGATGCCCGCTCCCACCCCTCGCCGTACGCAGGCAGAGCGCCGCGACGCCACGATCGGCCGACTCCTCGACGCGACCGTCGAGTGCCTCACCCTGCGGGGGTACGCCGCCACCACGACGGCGGCCGTCTGCGCCGCCGCCGGCGTCAGTCAGGGGGCCCTGTTCCGCCACTTCCCCACCAGGCAGGCACTCCTCGTCGCCACCGCAGAGGCCGTCGCCGAGCGCAACGTGGCGACCTTCCACCTGCTCGCCGGGGCCGACGTCGGGGACGTCAACGAGGTCACGACGGCGCTCGGGCACCTGCGGACGGTGGTGCTCTCCCCCGCCAACCAGACCTGGCGCGAGCTTCTGGTGGCCGCTCGCGCCGATGCCGACCTCCGCGCTGCCCTGCACCCGGCGCGCGTGCTGCTCCAGGAGCAGATGCTGGCCGCCGCCAGCGAGCTCTGGGCCGGCCTGCTGCCACCCGATGATCTGCCGGCAGTGCTGAGTCTGGTCGTGAACTTCCTCGACGGGCTGGCGTTCTCGGCCCTCGACCCCGACCCGGCGGCCGCACCCGGCCGCACCGTCGAGCGGGCCCTGTCCCTGCTCGCGCAGATGATCGTCAGCCACTACCTCCATCCCCACCACGAGCAGGAGACCCGATGAGCAGCAACGCCTCGACCGACTTCACCCCCGACGTGATCGTCGTCGGCGCCGGCCTCGCGGGCCTGGTCGCCACCCACGAGCTGGCGCTCGCGGGTAAGAAGGTGCTGGTCCTCGACCAGGAGAACCGCGCCAACCTCGGCGGTCAGGCCTGGTGGTCGCTGGGTGGGCTGCTGTTCGTCGACTCCCCCGAGCAGCGCCGGATGGGCATCAAGGACTCCCCAGAGCTGGCCATGCAGGACTGGCTCGGCAGCGCACAGTTCGACCGGCTCGGCGATGGCACGGATGGCCCCGGGCGGGGCGAGGACCACTGGCCGCGACAGTGGGCGCAGGCCTACGTCCGGTTCGCGCACGAGGAGAAGCGAGACTACCTCCACGACCTCGGTCTGGGCTTGCTGCCGTTCGTCGGCTGGGCCGAGCGCGGCGACGGCCGGGCCTCGGGCCACGGCAACTCGGTGCCGCGCTTCCACCTCACCTGGGGCACCGGCCCCGAGGTCGTCCGCGTCTTCGCCGAGCCGGTGGAGGCGGCCGAGGCCAAGGGACTGGTCCGCTTCACCTTCCGCCACCAGGTCGACGAACTGGTGGTGACCGACGGCGCCGTGACCGGCGTTCGAGGCACTGTCCTGGCCGACGACGACGCTCCCCGCGGGGTGAAGAGCAACCGCGAGCGGGCCGGC
>JARICB010000241.1 GCA_029264225.1 Nocardioides sp.
CGTCGACGATGCGCTGATGGCCGACCTGCACGCGACCCGGACCAAGGCGCACGGGCCCAAGGCGTTCGAGCGCGCTGACCAGGGTGGCGCCCGCCCGCCCGAGTCCAGCTGACCCTCCGCCGTACCGCACCGCCTTCCCCGAGGAGAGAAATGGCTGGTCCTACGAGGCCTCGGCTGGCACGCTGGCACCCTGACCAATGAGAGGATCTACTCATGTCGAATGAAGACCTCAAGGCCAAGATGCGCGAGGCGCTGGACAAGAAGAACCACAAGGAGAAGGGCGTCCACCAGGAAGGCCCTACCCCGGAGAAGGCACACGGCTCCGAGGTGGACGGGGGAGCAGCCCCGAAGATCCACCGACGCAAGGCCGGTGGCGGCGGCAGCTGAGCCCTGCGGCACGATGTGGCCCGTGGATGCGACAGCTAACAAGACCAGTGCGGGCAATTTCTTCGAGGACTTCACCCTCGGCCAGGTGATCGAGCACGCCACCCCACGCACGCTGACCGAGGGTGATCGGGCGCTCTACGGCGCGTTGTACCCCACCCGGTTCGCGATCTCCTCGAGCGTTGAGTTCGCCGCCGCCTGCGGGCTGAGCCCGGCACCGGTCGAGGAACTGATCGCCTTCCACGTCGCCTTCGGCAAGACCGTGCCCGACATCTCGCTCAATGCCGTGGCCAACCTCGGCTACGCGGAATGCCGCTTCCACCAGCCGGTCGTTCCCGGCGACACCCTGCGCACGAGCTCTGCGGTGATCGGGCTCAAGGAGAACTCCAACGGTCGTACGGGCGTGGTCTACGTGCGTTCGACGGCAACCAACCAGCACGGCCAGGCCGTCCTCGACTGGTGTCGCTGGGTGATGGTGCACAAGCGTGACCCGCAGGCTCCCGCGCCCGCTACGGTCGTCCCCGAGCTCAAGGGGGCCCTCGGCGCAGACGAGTTGGTGATCCCGGCCGGGCTCGACTTCACCGGCTATGACTTCTCCGCCGCAGGAGAACCCCACCGCTTCGGCGACTACGAGGTCGGTGAGCGGATCGACCACGTCGACGGCGTCACCCTGACCGATCCCGAGCACATGATGGCCACCCGGCTGTGGCAGAACACCGCCAAGGTGCACTTCAACACCGAGGCCCGCGCCGATGGCAACCGGCTGATCTACGGCGGCCACGTGATCTCGATGGCGCGGGCGATCTCGTTCAACGGCCTGGCCAACGCCCAGCTCATCTCGGCCATCAACGCCGGCGCCCACGTGGCACCGGCCTTCGCCGGCGACACCATCTATGCGTGGTCGGAGGTGCTCGACAAGGCGGAGACCAGTGCGCCCGGCGTCGGCGCTCTCCGACTGCGGCTGGTGGCCACATCTGGTCGCGACGAGTCGATGACGCTACGCAACGGCGAGGGCAGGTATGCCGCTGGTGTGCTGCTCGACCTGGACTACTGGGTCCTGATCCCGCGCTGAGTCGCCTACGAGGCCGACCGGACGCTCACGGCTGAGGCGTTCTCCGGGGCGCGGAACGCCTTCGCCAGCGGCCAGACGGCCAGGATCAGCACCATCGGCACCGCGAAGCCCCACCGGAGATTGTCGGCACCGATCACGCCGGTCATCACGGCGCCTATCAGGGCGCCCGCGTAGTTGAACTGGTTGAACCGGGCGATGACGCCGTCCACGCGCAACTGCCGCAACGACGGGTCGTCGATGCCGGCTCCGGCCAGCCGGCCGGCCGCCGAGAACGAGAGCGGCGCCATGACGGCGGCACCGAGCCCGAGGGTGGTGAAGCCGATGACGGCGATCTGCCAGTTGGGGGCGGCAACGATGACGGCCAACGAGATCGATGCCAGGATCGCACCGGCACGGAGCACCACGACGGGGCCGTAGCGGTGGACCAGGCCGTCGCCGGCGATGCGGGCGATGAGGCTGGCGACGAGGTAGGGGAAGGTGGCCAGCGCCACCAGCCGCGACGGGGTGTCGAAGGTGCGGTCGAGGTAGGTCGGTCCCCAGGTCGTCGAGGCCGTGTCGACCATGTAGAAGAGCACCATCGCCAACCCGACGAGCAGCAGTTCGCGCCAGGGCACTGCCTCCTCCGGGGCGGGTTCGGCGGGCATCGAGACCCGCCGCAGGTAGGGCAGCAGGGTCCCAAGAAGTGGGGCGAGGGCGATCAGTGCGAGACCGGCATCGAACAGTTCCGGCAAGGCCAGCGTCAGGCCAGCACCGATGATTCCGCCCAGCGTCCAGGCGCCGTGGAAGGACGGCAGGATCGGCCGCTCGTAGGCGTGCTCGACGGCGACCGCCTGCATGTTGGTGGTGGCGTCGACCAGTCCCAGTGCCAGACCGTAGAGCGCCATGGCGGCGGCGTACATCCACAGGGTGGGCGCAACGCACACCAGCGGCACCACCACTGCCATCAATCCGAGTCCGACACGTAGTACCCATGCACTGTCCACCCGGGTGGAGACCTGCTCGGCCACTACCGAGCCCAGGCCGGCCAGCAGCACGACGCCCAGTAGTCCGATGGAGATCTCGAGTTCGTGAAGTGACCAACGTTCGGCGAAGTGCGGAATTCGAGTCGTGAGGCTGATGAAGATGAAGCCTTGGATGCCAAAGGCGAAAGCCGTGGCCCGTCTGGCGGCGCGGATTGGCATGCGCGCATCGTGACACGATTCTCGGCTCCAATGGGAGACTTGGAAATATGAGTTTGTCCCATCAGGTCTGGTTGGTTCGCCACGGTGAGACCGAGTGGAGTCGCGACCACAAGCACACATCGACCACCGACCTGCCGCTGACCGAGGTAGGGGAGCGGGTGGCACGGGAACTGTCGGCGAAGCTGACCGCTACGCCGTTCGCGCAGGTGCTGGTCAGCCCCCGGCAACGGGCCCTCGAGACGGCCCGGTTGGCCGGCTACGACCACATCGAGATCGATGACGACCTGGTGGAGTGGAACTACG
This sequence comes from Nocardioides sp., assembly GCA_029264225.1. Classification (GTDB taxonomy): domain Bacteria; phylum Actinomycetota; class Actinomycetes; order Propionibacteriales; family Nocardioidaceae; genus Nocardioides. The sequence goes on from JARICB010000241.1 coordinate 2,941, forward strand.
GCGACTACGAGGGGCGCACGACCGCCCAGATCCGTCGCACCGTGCCCGGCTGGGCCGTGTGGAGCCATCCCATTCCACACGGCGAGACCTCCGAACAGGTGGGGACCCGCCTCGACCGGGTCCTGGAGCGGACCCGCGCCGTCGACGGTCCGACGCTGCTGATCGGCCACGGCCACTCGCTCCGGGCGCTGGCGGCCCGTTGGCTTGGCCTGCCAGCCACCGACGGCCGGCTGTTCCGCCTTGATACCGCGACCGTCTCGGTGCTCGGCCATGAACGGGAGACGCCCGTCCTGCTTCGTTGGAACTCGTGACCATGCGTATCGACCTGCACACCCATTCCGATCACTCCGACGGCACCGATACGCCCGGCGACCTGATCCGGGCAGCCGAGGCTGCCGGACTCGACGTGGTAGCCCTGACCGATCACGACACCGCGGCGGGCTGGCCGCAGGCAGCGGCAGCAGCTGCCGAGGTGGGCATCACCTTCGTGCCGGGGATGGAGATCAGCACCATGTTCGGTGCGGCCAGCGTGCACCTCCTGGGCTATCTCCTCGATCCTGCCTACCCGCCGCTGGTCTCCGAGCTCTCCAAGGTGTTGGTAGGGCGCAACAGTCGGGTGCCGACGATCTGTGCCCAGCTCCAGGAGGTAGGGGTGGTGGTGAGCGAGGAGGACGTCATGCGTTGCTCGGGCGCTGCGGCGGCGACCGGTCGACCGCACGTCGCCGACGCGATGGTCGCCGCAGGCATCGTGGCGAGCCGCGAGGAGGCGTTCGCGGCCTACCTCAATCCCGGCCGTCCCGGCTATGTACGCCGCTATGCCGCGCCGCTGGAGGAAGCGATCGAACTGGTCGCCGGCGCCGGCGGGGTGAGCGTGATCGCCCACCCGTGGGGTCGGTCACGGGCCCTGACCGAGGAGGCGCTGGCCGGGCTGCGCGCACGTGGCCTCGGCGGCATCGAGGTCGACCATCAGGAGCACTCGCTGCGGACCCGTGATGCGCTGCGGGCCATCGCCCGCAACCTCGACCTGGTGGTCACCGGCTCCAGCGACCATCACGGCACCGGCAAGGTGAACCACGACCTGGGCTGCAACACCACCGACCCCCGCGAGTACGAGCGCCTGCTGGCACTGGCGGCTACTTCCGCCCGATCGACTGGAAACGGTGGAGTACCTGATTCGGGATCAGCCGGGTAAGGGTACGGATCGCCTTGTACTGCGCACCCGGCACCGAACAGGCGTAGCCCTTCTCGAAGTCCTCGAGAGCCTTCGTCACGAGGAACTCGGGCTCCAGCCACATCCAGTCGTCCCCGCGCTTGACCTCCATCCGCTCGTGGAACTCGGTCTTGGTGAAGCCCGGGCACAGTGCCATCACGCTCACTCCCTGCGGTGCGTATTCGTGGTGCGCCCACTCGCTGAAACTGTTCACCCACGCCTTCGCGGCGGAATACGTCCCGCGGGGCAGGAACGCTGCGACCGACGAGACGTTGATGATCCCGCCCCGGCCTCGCTGCGCCATCGGCGCCAACGCCGCGTGCGAGAGCCGCAGAACGGCAGTCACCAACACGTCGAGCATCGCCTGTTCCTCTTCGATCGTGTTCGCCGCGAAGCGGTCCTTGAGCCCGAAGCCGGCGTTGTTGACCAGCAGTTCGATCGGTCGGTCGAGATCGGCGAGTCGGGCCTCAACGCGCCTAAGTGCCTCCAGTTCGCACAGGTCGGCCGCGAGCGTCTCGACCTCTACCGCGTACGTCGAGCGGAGCTCATCGGCGACGGCGGCCAACCGGGCCTCGTTGCGGGCAACGAGCACCACGCCGTGGCCGCGCCGGGCCAACTGGTGGGCGAATTCGAGGCCGATGCCAGCGGTCGCGCCGGTGACGAGTACGGAAGTCATGTGCTCAGCAAACATGTGTCGCCACCGCTAAGGCAACCGGCTCGGGCATGATGGAGGCGATGACCATCACCCTCGCGATCGCCAACCAGAAGGGCGGCGTCGCCAAGACCACCACCGTAGCCTCGGTCGGCGCTGCGCTGGTCGAGCTCGGCCACTCCGTGCTCCTCATCGATCTCGATCCGCAGGCCTGCCTGACCTTCTCCCTCGGCATCGACCCCGAAGACCTCGACCTCTCCGTGCACCACGTGCTGACCACGGGACTCGATCCGACCGAGGTCATCATCACCACCGAGGAAGGCGTCGACCTGTTGCCGGCCACGATCGAGCTGGCGCGCGCCGAGGCCGACCTGCTGACGCGCACAGGCCGAGAACACGTCATCAGGGGCGCCCTCGAGGCACTGGCCGAGGCCGACGTCGTCTACGACTGGGTGCTGCTCGACTGCCCGCCGTCGCTGGGCGTGCTTACCGTTGCCGCTCTTACCGCAGCCGACGGAGTGCTGGTCCCGCTCCAGTGCGAAACGCTGTCGCACCGCGGCGTCGGGCAGTTGCTCGACACCGTCCATGACGTCCGGCGCTTCACCAATCGTGAACTGGAGGTGTGGGGAGTGCTGCCGACGTTGTACGACGGTCGCACCAACCACGCACGCACGGTGCTGGAGACGATCAGCGACACCTACGACCTCGAGGTGGTCGAGCCGCCGATCCCCAAGACCATCAAGTTCGCCGAGGCCCCGGCCGCCGGTCGCTCGATCCTTTCGACCAGTCGCAGCAACAAGGGTGCCCAGGCCTACCGAGAGGTCGCAGCCAACCTGGTCAAGCGATCGGTGCGGCCCAAGCCGGGCAAACCGGCCAAGAAGAAGGCCGTCAAGGCCTGATCGTCATGAGCCGTCACCGTTCTGTCCGCCCGCGCTACGGCCGGATCACCATGGCTCTGACCGCGCTCACCGTGACGGGTGTCTCGGTGCTCGCCGGTCTGGGAGTGATCACCACGGCGCCCTCGATAGCCGATGACCGCGCCGACCAGACGGCCGTCGGGGTCAGCCCCGCTGTCGCACCCCACACGTCAGACCCGGCGTCAGCCCCAGCGCTGGAGACGGAACCACAGACGGAGCCGGCAGCGGTCCCGGCCAACTCCGGGACCGGGCGTCGGACGGTCTTCAGCCGGGCCGAGCAGCGGGTCTGGTTGATCGGCGAGCACGGCAGCGTGCGGCGTACCTATCTCGTTTCGGGCAGCATGGAGGACAACCTCCAGCCGGGCAGTTACCGCGTGTGGTCACGCTCGCGCTGGGCGGTCGGCATCGACGACTCCGGAGTGATGGAGTATTTCGTCCGATTCGCCCACGGCAAACGGGCAGCGATCGGCTTCCACACCATTCCGACCAAGCGCGGCACCCCGCTCCAGACTCGAGCCGAGTTGGGCACGCCGCGCTCGCACGGCTGCATCCGGCAGGCCGAGGAGGATGCCATCGCGCTGTGGAGGTTCGCCACCGACGGCGCGCCCGTCGTGGTGATCTGAGCACCGCCCGCCGCATCTCACGATTTGCGACTCGTGCGGGCGGTTGTCAGTGTGTCCGGATGGCACTCTCCCCTCGAGCCTTCGTCGCTGCCTGCGCGCTTGCCTTCAGCCTCGCCGCGACCCCTACCATCGCCGCAGCCCCCGCTGCGCACGCAGAGCCTGCTGGCGCGCCGGCCGCGGAGCAGAACGCCGCGGCCAAGCCCCGCAACGGCTACGGCCTGCGGTTGACGACGTTCAACATCTTGAGCAGTTCGATGGCTCGCGGCGGTGTTGACCGGGCCAGCCGGGCCGCCCGCTGGGTGCAGGGCCAGGGTGCCGACGCGGCCGCCTTCCAGGAGGTGGCCAAGGACCAACTCCAGCAGATGCAGACCGTCATGCCGCACTACAGCTTCTTCCCGCGACGCAGCCTGGGCACCCGCGGGTCGGCCATCCAGATCGCGTGGAACACCAAGACCGTCAAGCGCGTCGAGACCGGCTACATCATGCGGCCGTTCCTCGGCTGGAGCCGCCCCATTCCCTACGTCCGTCTGCGGGACCGCGACACCGGCCGCGGCTTCTGGGTGGTAGCCATCCACAACTCGCCCGGCGGACACCAGCAGGAACGCAACGTCTCGACCACGGCCGAGATCAGGTTGGTCAAGAAGATGCTCGCCGGCAAGGACCGTCCGGTCTTCGTCATCGGCGATGTCAACGAGCGCGCCGCGTTCTGCCACAAGATGGCGGGTGCCACGCCGCTGATCTCGATGAACGGCGGCACGGCGAAGAAGCCCTGCCCGGTCCCGCGGTTCGGTGGACCCGACTGGATGCTGGGTTCGGGAGCAGAGTTCTCGGGCTTCAAGAAGGTCTACAACGGGAT
>JARICB010000260.1 GCA_029264225.1 Nocardioides sp.
TGGGGGCGCTGCGACCCTGCAGGAGTGCTGGTTCACGACCTGAGACAGGACTGCGGCGCCACCTCGACAACGCGGTGAGTGCACAATGGCCGGCGTGCCAGCCCGGGTGATCGTCCTTGCCGGGCCCAGTGGAGCCGGCAAGTCGAGACTGGCCGAGCGGCTGGGTCTCCCGGTTCTGCGGCTCGACGACTTCTACAAGGACGGCGACGACGCGACACTTCCACGCATCGTCACCGGCGCCAACGCCGGGCTGGTCGACTGGGACCACCCCGACTCGTGGCTGCGGACCGACGCGATGGCAGCGCTTGCGTCGCTGTGCCGGGACGGCGTAAGTCAGGTTCCGGTCTACGAGATCGCTCGGAGCCTCCGCTGTGACCTACGCACGCTCGACCTGGGTGGCTCCTCGCTGTTCGTCGCGGAGGGCATCTTCGCCTCCGAGATCGTCGCCGAGTGCGGTCGCAGCGGACTCCTCGCCGCGGCCTACTGCATCACCCAACGCCCGAGTGTGACGTTCTGGCGAAGGCTGAGCCGCGACCTGCGCGAGCGGCGCAAGCCCCCACTGATGCTGCTGCGTCGCGGAATCGCACTGCTGCGCGATCAGCGGCGAGTGGTCGCTCACGCGGCCGAGTGCGGCTGTGTGGTCGCGACACCCGACGTGGCGTTCCATCAGATCACGAGTCCGCGATGATCGTTTCCGACACAGGACGCCTGGTGTTGGGCCGAGAATTCCGGCAGCCCGACCTACGCAGCTGCGGTGCCGCGGTGGCTGTCATGGCCCAGGCGTTGCGCAGCGATCGATATGCCCGCCGACTGCTGGCCGGCGGTGACGACGAGTTCGGCCGAGAAACTGCCGCGATGCACCGGCGGCTCACCGGACCCGTGGATATCTCGGGTAGGGCCCAACTGCCGTGGATCCGCGCCTTGGGCACTGCCCCCTGGGCGCTCGCCCGGCAACTGGAGCGGGACGCGCGCCGTCGACGGGTGATCGTGGCTCGGGTCCGCGCCGGCCACGCCTGGGCCGCGATGATGGCCACGCTGCGAGAGCAGGGCGTCGTACCGGTCTATGTCGGCTCCCAGTGGGCGCCGCGCCACGTCGTCCTGGCCATCGAGGCACGCGACGACGCCGTGCGCGCCTACGAGCCGAGCTCAGGGCGCGTCATCGGCCTCAACCGCGAGGAGTGGGTCGAGGGTCGGCTCGTGGTCGCCGGTTGGCGCGAACCGTGGTGCGTGCTCAGCCAGCGAGCTCCGCAAGGTCCTCGTAACCGGGCTTGATCACGTCGTTGATGATCTTCAGCCGCTCGTCGAAGGGCAGGAAGGCCGACTTCATCGCGTTGATCGTGAACCATTGCAGGTCCTTGGCGGTGTAGCCGAAGGCCTCGACCAGACCGAACATCTCCTCGGTCATCGAAGTGCCACTCATCAACCTGTTGTCGGTGTTGACCGTGACCCGGAAGCGCAGGCGCGTCAGCAGGCCGATCGGGTGCTCCGCGATGGACTCGGCCGCACCGGTCTGGACGTTGGAACGCGGGCACATCTCCAGCGGGATGCGACGGTCGCGGACATACGCGGCCAGCCGACCCAGTTCCACCGAGCCGTCGTCGTGGACCGTGATGTCGTCGACGATCCGCACGCCGTGGCCGAGCCGAGCAGTTCCGCACCACTGGATGGCCTCCCAGATCGAGGGCAGTCCGAAGGCTTCGCCGGCGTGGATGGTGAAGTGGGCGTTCTCGCGCTGGAGATACTCGAAGGCGTCGAGGTGTCGGGTAGGCGGGTAGCCCGCTTCGGCGCCGGCGATGTCGAAGCCGGCGACACCGCGATCTCGCCAGGCCACCGTAAGTTCGGCGATCTCCCGGGACCGGGCCTGGTGCCTCATCGCCGTCAGCAGCTGGCGCACGACGATGCGCCCGTCGGCTGCTGCCATGCCCTGGTCGAAGCCCTCCTTGACCGCCGCCACGACCTCGTCGAGGGTCAGTCCGCTCTCCACGTGTTGCTCGGGGGCGTAGCGGATCTCGGCGTAGACGACGCCGTCAGCCACCATGTCCTCGACACATTCGCGGGCGACGCGGGTAATGGCCGGGCCCGTCTGCATCACGGCGACGGTGTGATCGAAGGTCTCCAGGTAGCGCACCAATGACCCGGAGTCGGCCGACTCCACGAACCAGCGCCCGAGACTCTCGGCGTCGGCTGCGGGCAGCGGATGGCCGCAGTCGGCGGCCAGGTCGATGATGGTCTGCGGCCGTAGACCGCCGTCGAGGTGGTCGTGCAGGACGACCTTGGGTGCGCGCTGGACGTCGTCACGAGAAAGCATGGTCATGGCCCTATCCTTCCAGCATGCGCACCTTTACCACCCTTGACGAGGTCGCCGCGGCGGCGAACACCGAGATCGGCACCACCGAATGGCTCTCGATCGATCAGGAGCGGATCAATCTCTTCGCCGACGCGACCAACGACCACCAGTGGATCCACGTCGATCCGGAGCGCTCGCAGGACGGGCCGTTCGGGGCCACGATCGCCCACGGCTTCCTGACGCTGAGCCTGCTGCCGCACTTCAACGAGGAGTCGTTCGTTCTCGACACTCCGGGGGCTCGGCTCAACTACGGGCTGAACAAGGTGCGCTTCCCGCACCCGGTCCCCGTCGACGCACGGCTGCGCTCGCACGTCAGCTTCGGCGATGTCACCGACCTGGCGACCGGCAAGCAGTTGGTCATCAAGCACACGGTCGAGATCGAAGGCGTCGAGAAGCCTGCGTGCGTTGCTGAGCTCGTGGTGCTCCTGCTCAGCTGATCCGGTCGATGATCAGGTTCTGCGGCGTGAACTCGCCGTTACCGATGTCATAGCCGCCCTCGAGGGACGCCAGGGCCCGGTCGAAGCGCTCCGGCTCGTCGGTGAGCAGCGTGAACAGCGGTTCTCCCTGCGTCACCGGATCGCCGGGTCGGGCGTGCCACACCACGCCGGCGCCGGCCTGCACCGGGTCCTCCTTGCGCGCGCGCCCGGCACCGAGTCGCCAGGCGGCAAGCCCGACCGCCATCGCGTCGAGCCGGGTCAGCGTGCCCGTGGCGGGAGCGTTGACCACGTGAGTCTCCTTGGCGACCGGCAGGGTCGCGTCCGGGTCACCGCCCTGCGCCCGGATCATCGACTTCCAATGATCCATCGCGGAGCCGTCGGCCAATTTGTCGGCCGGGTCCACGTCCGTGATGCCAGCCCCGGCGAGCATCTCCCGGGCCAGCGCCAGAGTCAGTTCGACCACGTCAGCGGGTCCACCCCCGGCGAGCACCTCGACCGACTCGGCGACCTCGATCGCATTACCGGCTGTGAGGCCGAGCGGCGTGCTCATGTCGGTCAGCAGGGCGACGGTGTGGACACCCGAGTCCTTGCCCAGGGCGACCATGGTCTCAGCGAGTTCGCGGGCCTTGTCGAGATCCTTCATGAAGGCCCCGGAGCCCACCTTGACGTCGAGCACCAGCGCACCGGTGCCCTCGGCGATCTTCTTGGACATGATCGAGGAGGCGATCAGGGCGATGGCCTCGACAGTGCCGGTCACGTCGCGCAGGGCGTAGAGCTTCTTGTCTGCCGGAGCAAGCCCGTCACCGGCCGCGCAGATGACCGCGCCGACCGACTCGAGTTGCGCGAACAGCTCCTCGTTGGTGAGGGCCGCACGCCAGCCGGGGATCGACTCGAGCTTGTCGAGGGTGCCGCCGGTGTGGCCGAGACCTCGACCCGAGAGCTGGGGTACGGCGACCCCGCAGGCGGCGACCAGTGGTGCGAGCGGCAGCGTGATCTTGTCGCCGACCCCACCGGTGGAGTGCTTGTCGGCGGTGCGCCGCGAGAGCGCGGAGAACTCCATGCGCTCCCCCGAGGCGATCATCGCTGCCGTCCAGCGGGCGATCTCGCGTCGGTTCATGCCGTTGAGCAGGATCGCCATGGCCAGCGACGACATCTGCTCGTCGGCCACGTCACCTCGGGTATAGGCCTCGATTACCCAGTCGATCTGGCTGTCACTGAGCTCACCTCGGTCGCGCTTGACGCTGATCACCTCGACGGCGTCGTGCTGGCTGGCCATCAGTTCGTTCCTTCCAGGTCGTCTGGTCCGAAGGCGTCGGGAAGCACCTCGGACATGGGCTTGATGCCCGATACGGTCCACAGCATCAGATCACTGCCGCCATGCTCGAAGAGCAGTTGGCGACACCGACCGCAGGGCATGATCACCTCGCCGGCACCGTTGACGCACACGAAGTGGGTCAACCGGCCTCCACCGCTGGCGTGCAGCTGACTCACCACACCACACTCGGCGCACAGGGTGACGCCATACGCAGCGTTCTCCACGTTGCACCCCACCAACAGGCGACCGTCGTCGGCAAGGGCCGCTGCGCCCACGCGATACCGGCTGTAAGGCGCGTGCGCTCGCTCGGCCACCGCGGTCGCTGCGGTACGTAAGGCATCCCAGTCGGTCTGATCCATGCCGGGAAGTATGGCTCACCGTCGAAACCGCAAGGTCTCAACCTGATAGCGATATCACCGG
>JARICB010000272.1 GCA_029264225.1 Nocardioides sp.
AGCGCCGGGGTTCGCGGCGAGCATGGACAAGCCGGTGCGGATCGCGTCAGCGCTCATCCTGGCCGTCCTGGTCATCGCCATCATGCTCGACCAGCGCGCCAACGTGCTCGACTACCTGGCCCAGGTCTGTCTCGCCGCCGGGCTCTTCTGCCTGATCAGCCTCGTGATCGGCTACGTCGTGCCGAAGGCGGCGGGCATCGTGGAGGAGCAGGCCATCGCCTCGTCGTTCGAGATCGGTGTGCACAACGCCACGCTGGCGATCTTCGTCGCGGTCGAGGTGCTCGACAACGTGGAGATCTCCATCCCGGCGGCCGTCTACGGCGTGATCATGTTCCCGATGGCGGCGCTGTGGGGCATGTTCGTCTCCCGCCGGGTCGGCGGATCGAGGCCGGATCAGGCCGGCGTACTGGTCAAGAAGGCACCCAACTGAGGCGCCAACTCTTGCAAGGCCCGTCCTCGGTGGGAGATCCGGTCCTTCTCGGCCGGTTCCAGCTCGGCGGTGGTCAGGTCCGCCTCCGCGTGCTCCTCGGCCACGAACAGGACGTCGTAGCCGAAGCCCTGGCTGCCACGCGCCGCACCGACGATGTGCCCGTCCATCCGACCGGTTACGACCAGCTCGCGACCGTCGGGATGAACGAGGGCCACGGCACACTCGAAGTGGGCCCCACGCCGCTCAGCGGGCACGTCGCCCAACTGGTCGAGCAGCAGCGCGTTGTTGCGATCGTCGTCCTTCGGTGGTCCGGACCAGCGCGCAGAGAGCACCCCGGGCATCCCGTTCAGCGCGTCGACGCACAGTCCGCTGTCATCGGCGATCGACACGAGCCCGGTCTCCCGGGCCCCCGCCCTGGCCTTGAGCAACGCGTTGCCGGCGAAGGTGGGCTGGTCCTCGATCGGCTCGTCGTAGGGTGCGCAGGCGTCGAGACCGACCACCTCCAGGCCGGGAACGTGGGCGCCGAGGATGCGCTCGAGCTCAGCGAGCTTCTTGGCGTTGCGTGAGGCCAGGAAGATCCGGCTCATCGCGCCAGCGCCTCCTGCTGCAGCCGGGTCAGGTCGACGCAGCCCTTGGCGGCCAGATCGAGCAGTGCGTCGAGCTCGGCCCGGTCGAAGGCCGCACCCTCGGCAGTGCCCTGCACCTCGACGAACGAGCCGTCGCCGGTCATCACGACGTTCATGTCGGTCTCGGCCCGCACGTCCTCCTCGTAGGGCAGGTCGAGGCGGGGTACGCCGTCGATGATGCCGACGCTGACTGCGGCAACCGACCCGGTCAGGGGGTCACCTTTCAGCGCGCCGATCGAACGCAGGTGCGCGACGGCATCGGCGAGCGCGACGTAGGCCCCCGTGATCGCGGCAGTGCGGGTGCCACCGTCAGCCTGGAGCACGTCGCAGTCGAGCACGATGGTGTTCTCACCGAGTGCTTCGTAGTCGATGATCGCGCGCAGCGAACGGCCGATCAGCCGGGAGATCTCGTGGGTACGACCGCCGATCCGGCCCTTGACCGATTCGCGGTCCGAGCGGGTGTTGGTCGCGGCCGGCAGCATGGCGTATTCCGCCGTGACCCAGCCCAGGCCCGACCCCTTGCGCCAGCGCGGCACTCCCTCGGAGGCCGACGCGGCGCACAGCACCTTGGTGCCACCGAACTCCACGAGCACCGACCCGGCGGCGTGGTCGAGCCAGTTGCGGGTGATGGTGATCGGACGGAGCTGGTCGTCGGTGCGGCCGTCGGCGCGGGCAGGGGCGGCGTTGTTGGTCATGACTCGACCCTAGTGACCCGCACAGCGCGAGACGTCGGCAGGACTCACCCGGCGCCAGCTACTTCAGTTCAGCCCTCTTGACGCGGCGCATGCCGATCACGCCGGGCAGCACCACCCACAGCAACACCGCGACGACGACCTGCATCAGTGTGGTCGCGGACGTGTCCATCTCAGGGGTCATGTAGGGCGCCATCGCGAAGCCCAGATCCACCCACGGGATGACGTTCTGGGCCCAGTCGAAGAAGGCGTAGAGCGTGCCGTAGACCATGAAGGGCAGAAGCATCGCGATGATGTAGTAGACGGCGATCGCTGCCGGCGTGCTCAGGAACACCAGCCCGAAGACGAAGGCCATCACGAAGTAGGCGAGCTGGTTGACGATCAGCCAGGCCAGTTGGCCCACTCCGAGGTTCCAGACCGGGTCATTGCCACTGATCGCCGCTGCCAGCACGGTGCCGATGGCCCCGAAGCCGATGGCCAGCAGGATCGTCACGATCGCCAGGATCACGACGGTGACGAGCTTGGCTGCGATGACCCGCATCCGGTGCGGCTCGAGGGTGAAGCTGACCAGTCCGGTGCGTTGGCTCCATTCACTGGTGATGCTGGTGATCGCGAGCACCGGGACCAGCAGCGAAACCGGGGCGATCATGACCTGGGAGAGCCCGGTCGACGAGAGCTGGACGTCATCGTTGAGCGCTACGACCAGAAGAGTGATTCCGAGTGCCAGGGCCAGCAAGGCACCGGTCACGATGAGCAGCCACATGCCGGCACGGGTGTCCCACATCTTGCGGAGCTCGACGCTCACCAAGCGGCCGAAGGGCACCTGTTCGGTGGAGTCGATGTCGATGGTCGGCTGGTGGTGTGCGGCAACGGCACTCATGACGCCACTCCTTCGCGGGTCAGGCCCTCGCGCTGGGTGTCAGCGGTGAGCTCGAGGAACAGGTTCTCCAGGCCGCCCTCGGCGGCACGGAGATCGGTCAGCACGATCCTGGTGTCGGCGGCCACCTGGCCTACCTGGACCGGCTCGGCTTCCACCCTGAGCCCGTCACCGGCTGTCGACACCTCATGGCCGGCGGCCTCGAGGGCCGTGATCAGCCCCGGCGTGTCCAGTGTCGTGACGTGGGTGGCGCCGCTGCCACGTCCGGCCAACAGTTCCTGCTTGGTGCCGCTCGCGACGATCTTGCCGTGGCCGATCAGGATCATCTCGTCGGCGACCATCTCGACCTCGTTGAGCAGGTGGCTCGAGAGCAGCACCGTGCCGCCGCGATCGGCGTATCCCTTGAGCAGCCCGCGCATCCAGCGGATGCCGGCAGGGTCGAGGCCGTTGGCCGGCTCATCGAGGATCAGCACGGACGGAGCCCCGAGCAGGGCGTGGGCGATCCCGAGGCGCTGGCGCATGCCGAGGGAGTAGTTGCGCAGACGACGGCGCGACTCGATGTCGGAGAGGCTGACGAGTTCGAGCATCTCATCGACCCGTGAGGTCGGCAGACCCATCAGCTTCGCCCCCAGCGCCAGCACCTCGCGGCCGGTGCGCCCTGCGTGCTGGGCCGAGGCATCGAGCAGTACGCCGACATGGCGCCCCGGGTTGGGGATGTCGCGGTAGCGGTGTCCCCCGATCGAGACCTCACCGGTCGTGGCCGGCGTCAGTCCCACCATTACGCGCATCGTGGTCGTCTTACCAGCGCCGTTCGGGCCCAGGAACCCGGTCACACGGCCGGACTGACAGGTGAAGGAGACATCGTCGACGGCCGTGAAGTCGCCATACTTCTTGGTCAGGGAATCAACGCGGATCATGGCGGACACTATGTCTGGCCGGCCAGCGCTAGACCAACCGGGGTTGGTCGACCGCTTCGAGCTCAGAGCTCGATGACCATACCGGCGACTGCCAGATCGAGGTCGCCGTTCCACGTCGTGCGCGCCTCGATGAGGGCCACCTGCTCGTCGTTCCACGGCGGAACGTGCGTCAGCACCAGCCTCCCGACGCTGGCGGCGGTGGCGATCGTGCCGGCCTCCGAACCGGACAGGTGCATGTCCGGCGGATTGGTGCGACCGTCGTGGAACGACGCCTCACACAACAGCAGGTCGACATCGAGCGCCAGCTTGATCAGCGAGTCACACATACCGGTGTCTCCGCTGTAGACCAGGGCTCGTTCACCGACGCCGACCTTCAGGGCGAAGGCATCTCCCGGGTGTTCGACCCGAACGGCTTCGATCAGGAACGGGCCGATACGCACCCACTCCTCGTGCTCGCGGAAGTCGAACTCCTCGTTCATCCCGGGGTCGAGTGGCAGGTCGTAGGCCCGCGCCATCCGGCCAGCCGTGTCCGGGGGACCCCAGACGGGGAGACGCGGCTGATGCCCGGTCGGGTGGTACTTGCGCATGACGTAGTAGCCGCACAGGTCCAGGCAGTGATCGGCGTGGAGGTGGCTGAGAAACACAGCGTCGATGGTCAGCGGGTCGACGTAGCGGTGGAGTTGCCCGAGCGCGCCGCTGCCGAGGTCGAGCAGGATCCGGTAGGTACGTCCGTCCTGCTCTGCCTCCAGCAGGTAGCAGCTTGCCGCCGACTCGGGGCCCGGGTAGGAGCCCGAGCAGCCGACGATCGTGACTCGAAAACTCATGTCAGGCCTCCGACGAACTGGGAGGCGCTGAGAAGTTCGGCACCGAGGAACCGGCGGCCGATGGTCTCGAACTCGTCCGGACTTCCCGTGGTGGCGAAACCGTAGGCTGCATCCCCGCTCTCGCGCATCAGATCGTTATGCACCAGCATCTTGTAGACATCCTTCGCACATTCCTCCGCCGAGCTGACCAGGGTGACGCCGTCACCCATCACCAGCGAGATGACGCCGGTCAAGAGCGGGTAGTGGGTACATCCGAGCACCAGTGTGTCGACCTCGGCCTCCACCAGCGGCTCGAGATACTCCCGGGCGACCGCGAGCAACTCGGAGCCACCTGTCACACCCTGCTCGACGAAGTCGACGAAGCGGGGGCAAGCCCGGGTTGTGAGCTCGATCTGCGGCGCGGCAGCGAAGGCGTCGTCATAGGCCAGCGACTCGGCGGTGGAGCGGGTGCAGATGACGCCGACGCGATTGTTGCCGGTGGCGGCAACGGCGCGCCTGGTGGCCGGCAGGATGACCTCCACCACGGGCACGTCGTAACGCTCGCGGGCATCACGCAGCATCGCCGCGCTGGCAGAGTTGCAGGCAATGACCAGGGCCTTCACGCCTTCGGCGTAGAGGTGGTCGAGACACTCGAGGGCATACTCGCGCACCTCGCCGATCGGCGTGGCGCCGTAGGGCTGGCGGGCGGTGTCTCCCAGGTAGCGGATCGACTCGTGCGGCAACTGGTCGATCACCGATCGCGCGACGGTGAGTCCCCCGAAGCCGGAATCGAAGATACCGATCGGGAGATCGCAGGACTGTGGGCGCACGCGGCAAGGCTAGGCGCTCGCGCCGCTGGTGACACGCGCTGAGAGGGTATGTCCCGTCACATCTCGATTCGGCTGACCTACTCTGATGCCATGTCTCGCCGTCTCCCCGTTCTCCTCGCCGCCCTCGCACTCCTCGCCTCCGGGGGTGTCGCCGGCGCCCAGGCAGGCACGGCGCTCGAGGCGCCGCCCGTCACCGCAGCAACCGTCGCCCCGCGTCTGGCACCCGTTGCAGTGGCGGACAGCGTCGTTGCGATCTCCCTCGACGGACTCAACCCACAGGCGCTGCGACGACTCGGCAAGGCCCGCACCCCCCACTTGCACCGACTGATCCGACAGG
>JARICB010000303.1 GCA_029264225.1 Nocardioides sp.
TTCCCGGTATTCGCATCGGTCGGCAGGCGATGGTGGGCGCGGGTGCCGTCGTGACCAAGGACGTGCCTCCCAACGCGGTGGTGGTGGGAAACCCGGCTCGCATCACGGGTTATGCCTCCACCCGAGACGTTGCGCCTCGCCCCTCGCAGGTCAGCGCAGAGCCGTCGCTGCCGGACGAGGTCCTTCCCGGCCAGGCCCGGCTCGTCTCACTGACCACTGCGACCGATCTCCGGGGCAGTTTGACCGTGGTCGATCACGAACACGACCTACCGTTCAAGGCCAAACGTTCTTTCGTGGTCTACGACGTCCCCACGCGCGACGTGCGCGGCGAGCACGCGCACCGCAAGTGCGAGCAGATGTTGGTGTGCCTGCGCGGTTCGGTACGAGCGCTGGTCGACGACGGACACGACCGTCGTGAGGTCCTCCTTGATCGTTCCGACCGTGGCCTGCACCTCCCCGCCATGGTCTGGGGTTCTCAGTATCGGTATTCGGCCGACGCGGTGCTCCTTGTCTACGCCTCGCGCCCCTACGAAGACCACGACTACATCCGCGACTACGAGACGTTCCTCAGCGAAGTCGCCGACCTGTGAGGTCTCGCCTCCACCGGTTTCAGGCTCCGACCCGCGCACAATCGGCAGTTCTCGGTGTCTTCACGCTCGTCATGACGGTCCTGGCTTGGCCTACCCTGATGGGCCGCAGCTCATCGGTGGTCCCGTCGTTCCAGACCGCGACCTACCCCTGGGCAGCCGATCCACGCGGCCTGAGCTTCGTCTGGCCACAGTCGGACCAGGCCGAGAGCGTCTTCCCCTGGTCCGCGCTCCTGCAGCGCACCTGGAACTCCCGTGAGTTGCCCCTGTGGGATCCGCACTCCTTCGGCGGCGGCGTCCCCTGGGCCACCGACGGGGTGGCCGCTCCGCTCTACCCGGCGCGGGCCCTGTTGGACGGCCTACTACCCCTGTGGTTGGCCCACGACATGTTCGTGCTGCTGCACCTCGCGCTGGCGGGCGCGGGGACCTATTGGTTGGCTCGACGCTGGGGCGCTGGCCTGCTCGGAGCGACGGTGGCCGGCACCGGGTGGATGACCAACGCCTACGTATGGAGTTGGGCGCCGTTGGAGATGGTCACTCCATTCTTCGCCTACCTGCCGCTGGCACTGGCGGCAGCGGACAGCGCCGCCCGCTCCACGAGCCGCCGTCGGATCGCCCTCGCTGCGGCGATCTTCGCGCTGACCCTGATCTCGGGCAACATCACCTATTCACTCATCGCCGCCACCTGCACGGGGCTGTATCTAGCTGCACTTTGCGTGGTCGCTGCCCTACGCGCCGGCCATGGGCGTCGTTTGCGGGCCTTCGCGTCCGTGGCTCTGACGACGTCGCTGGTTCTCGGCATCGGGTTGGCTCTCAGCGCGTTCGCGCTGCTGCCTACGCTGGCCAACCTGGCGCGCGCCAGTCGGCAACCGTTCACCTTCGAGACGCTGGCCACAGCGCTGCTCGTCCCCTTCGAGGTATATGCGGGGGCGCTCCACCTGCCCGACTCTCCGCCTACCGCGGATCAGATCATCCACATGGTCTACCTCACACCCGCTGTCATCCTGCTCGCCCTGGTGGGCCTCGCGTTGGCCCGCGGACATGGGGCTTGGAGCGCCCGCACGATGCTGGTGGCTGCCCTGTTCGTGGCCTCCACCGTCCCCGGCGCCTGGATTGCCTACCACTTGCTTCCGGGCTTCGACGTGATCCGCCCGTATGCGCGCCTATTGCCCGTGGCGTTGCTGGCTGTGTACGTGCTCGCTGGGCTGGGTGCCGATGTGCTGCTTCGGTGGGTGGTTGGCCGGTCGCTCCCGCAGTGGGCTGCCGCCGCCACAGTGGCCTGCCTCTTGGTCACCGGTGTCTGGCTCCCAGGGTGGGCCGTGGCAACGCGCGTCGATCCCCCGTACTTGTCCGTCGAGGAGCATCCCCCGTTTCCAAAGACCCCACTCGTCGGGGCGATCCGGCGAGTCGGGCAGGGCACGCTCTGGCGAGACCGCATCATTCCCGGGACAGCCTCCTACGACACCGACCCACCGACCGGCGGTCCTCCGACCTTCGTCGGCGGCACCGCGCT
Organism: Nocardioides sp.; assembly: GCA_029264225.1. Lineage (GTDB taxonomy): Bacteria > Actinomycetota > Actinomycetes > Propionibacteriales > Nocardioidaceae > Nocardioides. The sequence goes on from JARICB010000303.1 coordinate 2,101, forward strand.
CGCGCCAGGCTTCGATACCTGGGGTGGTTACGCCAGCGCCGTACCGGAGCGATCGGCACAGTTGGTGCGCCTCGTCAGCGGTGAAGCGACTGACGTCGTGTTCGCCGAAGGCACCGCACCCGACCTCGCCTACCCGCACTACCCAACGAGCACCCTCGATTGGGCGCTGGCCTGCCGCATGGGGGCCGACCTGCTGACCACGTCACCCACCCCGCCCGAGGGCGTGCGAGACGACTGGGGCTCGATGGATCGTGACCTCTTGGAGAGGCGCTATTCCGGACCGGATGGTCGTCTCTTCGCGCTGCCCGAGGGCTGCGCCTCGGGGCCCTACCTGACCACCGCCTCGACCCTCGTCGATTCCGGCGCGGCTGCGGTCGAAGAGCTTCGTCAACAGGGTTCCGTGGCCATGCAGTCGCCCTCCTCGGGCACCCCACGACGCAGCGTCGTCCTCGACGAGGAGGTCGACGGACCAGCGGCCTCAGGGGCGACCGGCGAGCTCAGCAGCCTGGTGCGCGATGGAGCGCAGGTCGTTGCGCAAGTGGAGACGACAGGCGCCATGTGGCTCGTCCTCCCCGTGTCGTTCGACGATGGGTGGACCGTGCGCGTCGACGGGAACGAAGTCGCCACCACCAGGGTCGATTTCAACCGCCTGGGCGTGCAGGTCAGCGCCGGTCAGAGCACGGTGGTGGCCACCTATCGTCCGCCGGGCTGGAACATCGGGCTCACAGGCACGGCGATCGGGCTCGCGTGCTTAGTTATTCTCCTTGCGCCTCGACCTCGTCGTCGATCGTCTTTTGGCGGCAATGATTTTGTCGACTCAAGTCTGACACCTCAATTGACAGGACCAGAGAGTTGAAACAAATTTGGAGCCGCGCGTGGCCCTGGTTCTATTTCTTATCTGTCGCTTTGACCTACTTCTACCCGGTGCTTCTGGGACGCTCCTCCAGTATTGTCCCAGCGATGCAGGAACGGCTCTGGCCGTGGCGTACGGACTCGTTTCAGCATGAGCTTGGACTTCAACTTGACGGAGCCGTTTCCAGCTACCCCTGGTCTGTCTCGATGCACAATGCGATCTCCCGAGGGGAGTTCCCACTATGGGACTGGAACAGCTTCTCGGGAGGTTATGACCTTTCAAGTGACGGAGTGTCGGGGGTGATGTACCCACTGCACTGGTTGGTGTGGGCACTGTTCGACCCTGCCTTGGCTCACGACATTTTCATGGCCGGCCACGTGTGGCTAGGTGGCGTCATCATGTTTACTCTGCTCCGCCACTGGAATCTGGGCGTTCCTGCATCTCTTCTCGGCGGCACAGCATGGGCTCTTGCACCGTTCAACACCGGCTGGATGCAAGCCGAAATGATCACTCCGGTACTGCTTTGCACGCCGTTGGCTTTCCTCACCATGAGTCGGGTAGTACGGCGACCAAGTGCAACCCGGGTTATAGCGGCGAGCGCCGCACTAGCGCTTGCATTGGTAGCCGGCAACTTGGTCGTGTTCCTCGTACTCGTCTGGCTCGTTGGTCTCTTTGGCTTGGCCGCGGTGGCTCTGCACGGCTTCCGGCTGCGGAGCGTTCGCAGCACGCTCACTCCATTGGCAGCGCTGGCCGCAACCGCAATCGGCGCAGGAATTCTGTCGGCATACTCTCTCGTCCCCACATTGTTGAACCTGATGTCCTTGGGTCGGCGCACAGCTACCCTTCAAGAGATCCTGCCGCCCAGGGGGGCACTGGCCCCGGTGTGGCATAGCCTTTGGAATGCGTCGCTACTGGAGGACCCGGGATCGCTTTTCGCACTCAACTGGTGCGGACGAGTGGTTCTCGTGCTTGCCATCGTCGGCTTGCTGCACCGCGGAAAACTGCGCTGGGTTGCACTCGTGCTCGCACTGACTTTCACCCTGCTCCCTATCATGCCAGTGTTGGTAAAGATCGGCTGGTACGTCGTGCCGCCGTTGAGAGCGGTCTCTGGGTTCGGGCGTCTCACCTTCTTAGCCACTTTCGGTCTCGTCATCTTGAGTGCGCTGGGATTCCAAGTCCTCCATAATGCCCTTGCCAAGGCGCTCACGATGAGGCCATACCGTCGGAACACCATGCTCCACGCAGCGACTGCGCTCGCAGTGATGGCGATCTTGGTGGAGTTGTTGCCCTTCGCGCGTGCCGTCAATCCTGATTTTCTCGACCGGTCCGACAATCCTCTCTACCCAGAGACGCGGTCACATGTCGCACTCCTTAGTGCCGAGAAGCCCGGGATGTGGCCCAACCTTGTTCTGCCACTGTCCCTCCCCAACACGGATCCGACAGAGCCGTGGGATGGCTCATCATTTTGGGGCACGACGTCCTTGGTGTCTGGAATTGATTCAGTCGGTGGTTACGACAGTGCGGTTCCCCATCGCGCAACCTCAATCACACGTGTCATGCAGGGCGTACCGCTCGCTGATGCAATAACGCCGTTTAGTACAGCCTTCCTACCCACGTTTTCACTCATGTGGTCAAGATTGGATCTCGCCGCCAAACTGGGCGTAACCCATGTGTACGTTCCACCTGACTCTGACCTAGGAGAATCGGCTTACGCAGGAGCCGTATCCCCGAAAATGATTGCTGACACCTCCTCCGGTCAAGTATTCGAAGTCTCCGGAAACAACCGGCAACCCCGGCTCGTCACCCAAGCCGACTTCGTTACGACTCCGGAGAAGGCACTTGAAGCCTTCATTGCACCTGACCACGACCCGAGAACGAGTGTCGTGTTGGAAGGCACGACCTCCGAAGAGTTGGCAGCAGCCAGCACGGCCTCAGCGCCTTACGGTCGGGTTGTCCGCTCTTCGCGCGGATCAAATTTCGCTCGCGTTTCGTACAGGTCGCCCGCGGCAAGTTGGCTCGTCGTCCCCATCGGACACGACGCCGGTTGGACTGCGCGTGTGGATGGACGAGAACTCCCAATTCGAGTGGCGGACTACGCGTTCACAGCGGTGCGCGTGCCTTCAGGAGACCATCAAGTTACGTTCAGCTATCGCCCCGAGGGCTTCCGCGTGGCGAGCATCGTCTCGCTGGTGGGGATGTGTGCGGCAATGTTGACCCTGTTCCTGACCGGTCTTCGCCGGCGACGCAGAGCACCAGCGCCGAAGTCAGCACCTTGACCTGATCAACCCGGCATCCGCTTCGGCATGGTCAGCCACGACACGGCGCCACCCAGCGCCAGCAGCACGGCGCAGGCAAGCATGGCCGTGGGGTACGCCGCATCGAAGGCCACCGGATCGGCGTAGTCGGCTCCCGACAACCCGACCGCTGTCGGGAGTGCGGCCACCGCCAACAGCGAGCCAGCCCGGGCCACGGCATTGTTGATGCCGCTCGCGATCCCCGCTTGGTCATCGGGGGCGGCCGCGAGCACCGTCGCGGTCAGCGGAGCCACCATCAGGGCCAACCCGAGACCGAAGACGGTCACTCCCGGAAAGACATCGACCCAGTAGTCGACATCGGAGTCGACGGACATGATCAGCAGGGTCCCGAGCGCCATCACCAGCGGCCCGACCGTCATTGGGATGCGGGGGCCGATCCGGGAGCCCAACTCACCACCACGGGCCGCCAGCAGCAGCATGCAGATCGTGATCGGCAGCGTCGCCAGCCCCGCCTCGAGCGCGTCGTAGCCACCGACGGTCTGGAGTTGGAGGACCAGGAAGAACGAGACTGCGCCCAGGGCCGCATAGACGAGCAGTGTCATCGCGTTGGAGGCGCTGAACGTGCGGTCCCCGAACAGGGCCGTCGGCATCATCGGCTGCCGCAGGCGCCGCTCGAGTGCAATGAAGGCCACGGCGGCGATCACGCCTGCGCTGCCAGCCCACCAGCCGGCCGAGCCGCCCCACTCGATCAGCGTGAAGGTGATCGACCCGAGAGCCAAGCTGGCCAGCACCGCGCCCAGCACGTCGAAGCGCCCGGTCGCGGACGGGTCGCGAGTCTCCGGCACCGAACGGGCTGCGATGACGACGGTCGCGACGGCGATCGGCACGTTGATCAAGAAGATCCAGCGCCACGACGCGTGGTCGATCAGCACGCCGCCGACGAACGGTCCGATGGCGGCGGCCACCGCACCCAGTCCCGACCAGGCGCCGATCGCCCGGCCACGCTCGTCGGGAGCGAAGGCGCCCTGGATCATCGCCAGACTGCCCGGAGTCAGCAGCGCACCGCCCACGCCCTGGAGCAACCGGGCCACGATCAGCACCTCGGCAGTGGGCGCGAGCCCACACAGCACGCTGGCCAGCGCGAACCAGACGGTGCCGATGATGAAGACCCGCCGCCGCCCGAGCCGGTCGCCCAGCGAGCCACCGAGCAGGATCAGGCTGGCCAAGGACACCAGGTAGCCGTTGTTGATCCACTGGAGCTGCGCGAGCGTGGCGTCGAGATCCTTGCCGATCGTGCGCAGCGCGACATTGACCACCGAGCCGTCGAGCCACGTCATCCCGGAGCCGAGCACGGCCGCCGCGATCACAGCCCGGCCAGGCGACGTACCCATCCGGAGGCCGGCGGGCTGCGAGGAGGTCACCCGTTCGAGAATAGAACTGGCGCGCTCAGCTCGCGAGCACGCGGCTGGTGATGAGAGCCAGGTCGGCTGCCGTCCGCGCCGGGGTGCCGCTCGGCGCCATCACGTGACTGAGCAACACCCGCACGATGAGGTCGATCGCCGAGTCCAGCTCGGTCGGGGTCAGCCCGAGCCGGTAGACCCCGACCCGCTCGGTGATGACCGACTTCGACTCCTTGAACAACGCGGCGGAGTGGGTCGTGAGCAACGGAAGCAGTTCGGTGTCGGCACCATGGGTGGCGCTCACCACGGCGTGCAGCATCTGGTTGTCCTCGGCATGCTCGAGCACGGCCCGGGTCGCGGACTCGATCGCCGCCACGATGTCGCCCGGGTGATCGTCGAGGGCGGTGGTGACCACGGCCAGGAACTGGGTCGACTCGGAGAGGATCATCGCCTCGGCCAGCGCGCTCTTGGTGCCGACCTCGTTGTAGACGGTCTGTCGACTGACCCCCACCTGCGCGGCCAGCGCACCCATGGTGACCTGTGACCAGCCATCGACCATGGTCAGCTCCACCGCCGCCGAGACCAAACGCTCGCCCAGAGACGTCGGCGCCCAACCCTTCCCCCGGTCCATCTGGCTGAGTGTAGGCAGTTTCATTCGCGAGGGTGGTCAACATTGAGGCAAGGTGTGGATATGACTCAGCAACATCCGATCGGCATCGACTTCGGCGGCACCGGCATCAAGGCCGCTGCGGTGGACCTCAAGGCCGGCGACTTCGCCAGCGACCGCGAGAAGATCGCGACTCCCAAGCCGGCCACCCCCGCAGCGGTGGCCGACATCTTCGCCGAGCTCGTGGGGCGTTTCCCCACCTCCGCCTCACCTATCGGCGTGACGGTGCCAGGCGTGGTCCGTCACGGCTTCGTCAGTTCGGCCGCCAACATCGACAAATCCTGGATCGGCACCGACGCGGACGCCGTCTTTACCCAGGCCCTGGGCCGCGACGTACACGTAGTCAACGACGCCGACGCGGCCGGCCTCGCCGAGGTCGAGTACGGCGCTGCGAAGGGCCAGCGCGGGTTGGTCATCGTCACCACCCTCGGCACCGGGATCGGCTCGGCGTTGATCAACGACGGCGTGCTGGTGCCCAACTCCGAGCTGGGCCACCTCGAGATCGAGGGCCACGACGCCGAGTCGCGGGCGGCCAACAGCGCCCGCGAGAACGACGCCCTGTCGTGGGAGGAGTGGGCTGAGCGGCTGACCACCTACTACCGCACCATCGAGCGGCTCTTCTCCCCCGAGCTGATCGTGGTCGGCGGCGGGGTCAGCAAGGCCTGGTCCGACTTCGGGCCGTTGATCGCCATCGAGACACCGATCGTGGCCGCACAGCTGCGCAACCGGGCCGGGATCATCGGCGCCGCCCTGGTCAGCTCGCGGGCCCAGGAGTCCCCCGGTCGCCCCTGACCGGAAGGCACCGATGACGGACTCCAACACCCCACACGTCTCACCCCTGCTCCGGCCACGGATCGCGTGGCTGGTCGCGCTGCTGCCGCTGCTTCTGGCCGGTGCGCTCATCGCGGGCCTGGGCCAGGGCGAGCGTGACCGCACCAGCCTGGATTCACTGCCGGCCGGCTACGACAGCACGCAGGGAACCGAACTGCGCGAGGCGCTGCCCAAGGACGAGGGCGCCACGGCGGTAGTTCTCTGGACCAGCGACGAGGGAGAGCTCACCCGGGAGGCGGTCGCCGACCTCGGCAAGCAGGCCGGCGCGCTCGGCGCCGTACCGACCGGACCGACCGGGCCCGTCAGCGTCGCGAAGGACGGCACGGCCGCGATTGCCGTGGTGCCGGTCGACTCCACGTCGGCCACCCAGAACGCCGACCGGGTGACGCAGTTGCGCAGCCAGCTCGAGGCGGACGCCCCCGCAGGCGTCACCAGCCAGGTGACCGGACCGGCCGCCATCCAGGCCGACCTCGCCGCCGTGTTCGACGGTGCCGACACCAACCTGCTCCTGACCACCGCCGCCGTGGTCGCGCTGCTGCTGCTGCTGACCTACCGCAGCCCGGTGCTGTGGATCATCCCGCTCACCGTCGTCGGCGTCGCCGACCGGCTCGCGGCGATCCTCGCCACCCAAACGCTGGCCCTCTTCGACGTCGCGTGGGACGAGTCGACCGTCGGCATCCTCTCCGTCCTGGTCTTCGGTGCCGGCACCAACTACGCCCTGCTCCTCATCTCGCGCTATCGCGACGAACTCAAGTCGCACGACTCGCGTCACGCGGCGATGACCGTGGCCGTACGCCGCACCGCCGACGCAGTCCTGACGAGCGCCACCACGGTCGTCCTCGGCCTTCTCACCCTGCTGCTCTCCGTCGTGCCGACCACCCGCGGGCTCGGGCTCGCGTGTGCGATCGGGATCGTCGTCGCTGCCACCTTCGTGCTGCTCGTGCTGCCCGCAGCCCTGGTGCTGTTCGGCCGCTGGATCTTCTGGCCGCGCGTCCCGCACGTCGGTGACGCGGCCCTCGTCGAGACCGACTCCTTCTGGCACCGGGTCGGCGCCCGAGTGTCGCGTCGACCGGCCGCCTTCGTGACCGGGACCCTGGTGCTGCTCGCCGTCATGGCGATCGGCATCTTCCGCATCGACACCGGCCTCGACACCGCCGAGCAGTTCCTCGTCGAGCCGGAGGCGATCTCCGCCTCCGAGCGGCTGGACCAGTCCTTCCCGGCGGGGCTTACCGATCCCGCTCAGGTGCTCACCAGGGCCGACCCCGAGAAGGTGCTGGCCGCCGTCAAGGGCACCGACGGCGTCACCACCGCCACCGTCACCCAGCAGGGTGCTGGAGTCGCTCAGATCGACGCTGTGCTCGCCTCCGGTTCGGGCTCGCAGGAAGCCCGCGCGAGCATCGAGTCGTTGCGTATGTCGCTCGCACCCTTCGACCAGACCTACGTCACCGGCACCGAGGCGAGCGCCCTGGACGAGGGCACGAGCGCGGCCCGCGACCGACTGCTGATCCTCCCGTTGATCCTGGCGCTGGTGCTGGGGGCGCTGTTCATCCTGCTCCGCGCCTTCGTAGCCCCACTGCTGCTGGTGGCGACCGTGTTGGCGACCTACGTCGCAAGCATGGGCGTGGCTTGGTGGGTCTTCACCGAACTCCTCGGGTTCTCGGCCCTCGACTCGGGGGTGCCGTTGCTGGCCTTCCTGTTCCTGGTCGCACTCGGCGTCGACTACAACATCTTCTTGGTGACCCGAGCGCGCGAGGAGGCCGCCCAGCACGGCTCACGCGGGGGCATGCTGCGTGCACTGACCGCCACCGGCGGGGTGATCACCAGCGCCGGCATCCTGCTGGCGGCGGTGTTCGCCGTGCTCGGGGTGCTGCCGCTCGTCGTGCTGGCGCAACTCGGCACGGTCATCTGTATCGGGGTGCTGCTCGACACACTGGTCGTGCGGACCGTGCTGGTGCCGGCCCTCGCCTTCGTGCTCGGCGACCGGTTCTGGTGGCCCCGGACGGTGCACCCCGCCGAGTAGGACGCCCGGCAGGGGGTACGGCGCTCAGAGGTCGGGGGTCCTGCCGCTGATCGCCGCCGCCACCCGTTTGGCGACGTCGGGGTGGAAGACACTCGGGATGATGAACGAGGCGTTGAGTTCCTCGTCGCTGACGACCGCGGCGATGGCGGTGGCCGCCCGCAGCAGCATGTCGACCGTGATCTGCTCGGCCCGGGCGTCGAGCAGCCCGCGGAACACCCCTGGGAAGGCGAGCACGTTGTTGATCTGGTTGGGATAGTCGGATCGGCCACTGGCGACCACGGCGGCGTACTGGGCCGCATCGACCGGGTCGACCTCCGGGTCCGGGTTGGCCAGCGCGAAGACCACCGCCTCGGGGGCCATCTCGGTGATCCACTCCGCCGTCAGCACACCCGGCGCGCTCACGCCGATGAAGACGTCGGCCCCGGCCAGCACCTCGCGCAGCGTCCCGGTGGCGCCGCGGGGGTTGGTAGCCCGAGCCAGCTCTGCCTGGGCCGGAGGCAGGCTCATATCGGTAGCGGTGAGAGCACCCTCGCGGTCGACGACCACCACGTCGTGGGCCCCTGCTGCGAGCAACAGCGTCACGATCGCCGTGCCGGCTGCACCCGCTCCTGAGACCACCACTCGCACGTCGGGCAGCGACTTCTTCACGCAGCGCAGCGCGTTGGTCAGGGCAGCGAGCACCACGATCGCGGTGCCGTGCTGGTCGTCGTGGAAGACCGGTATGTCGAGAGACTCCCGCAACCGCGCCTCGATCTCGAAGCAACGAGGTGCGGCGATGTCCTCCAGGTTGATGCCGCCGAAGCCGGGGGCGATCATCTCGACGGCGCGGACGATCTCGTCGGTGTCCTGCGAGGCCAGACAGATGGGCCAGGCGTCGATGTCGGCGAAGCGCTTGAACAGGGCAGCCTTGCCCTCCATGACCGGCAGCGCGGCACCCGGTCCGATGTTGCCCAGGCCCAGCACCGCCGACCCGTCGGTGACGACCGCGACCGAGTTGCCCTTGACCGTCAGCCGCCACACGTCGGACGGGTTGTCGTGGATGGCCATCGAGACCCGACCTACACCCGGGGTGTAGGCCATCGACAGGTCGTCACTGGTGCGGAGCGGCACCTTGGACTCGACCGAGATCTTGCCGCCGATGTGGAGCAGGAAGGTCCGGTCGGAGACCTTGTGCACCGTCACCCCGGCAACCGCCTCCACTGCGGCCACGAGTTCCTGCGCGTGGCCCTGGTCGGCGGCCGAACAGGTGACGTCCACGAC
>JARICB010000339.1 GCA_029264225.1 Nocardioides sp.
CACCCACGGCGGCTGATACCACCCACTACGGCGTTGCCAAACGGCCCAGCCGGGGCTGGACAGGTCTCAGGCGGCCTTCGGGGCGATCGGGGTGTGGTTGCGCGACAGCAGCCACACCATCGAGGCAAGCGCCGCGAGTTGTAGCGGCCAGCCCATCACGATCTTGGTCACGCCGAGGATCGCCACCGCCGTATCCGGATTCAGCGAGCCGGAGTCACCGGCCAACCACACCGGCGCCTGCACGATGACGCGGAACAGGCACGGGGCCACGAGCAACCAGGTCAGACGCGTGCACAGCTTCACCGTCTGTTTGTCGGAGTGCCAGGCCGTCGGGTCGCCGGTAACGCTGCCGACCATGAATCCCACCAGCGGCCAGCCGATCAGGCACGTCATCGCGAGCACCACGGTGTAGCCGGAGTTGTAGAGGATCCCGGGAAGGAAGTAGGCCAGCGCCTGGTCCTGCTCGCTTCCGCCTCCGGCGGCCGACCTGGCCACGAAGAGCCAGCCGATGCCGATGCCAACGAGGGCGTTGACCACGAACTGGATGGTCGAGCGCTGCACCAGCCGCACGACGAGCAGCAGCACTGCGGCCGCGACGCTGATCGCCAGCGCCGTCTTGAGTGAGCTGGTGGTCAGCCACAGCACTGTGAAGACGAGGGTCGGGACTGCGGCCTCGATCATGCCGCGGCGTCCACCCAGCGCTTGCGAGAGCTGGCCGCGGACCACCGACTCGACGGTGTCGACCGATGCCACCTGGGTCGGGCCGGGCTCCTCGGTCACGGAATCAGCTCGTAGCGCGGGTTGAACAGGACGGTGTGGCCATCGACGGACCCCAACCGACCCTCGACGCGCATCGCTCGCCCAGGTCCGATGCCGGCGATCCGGCGGCGTCCGAGCCACACGATCATGATGACGCCGCTACCGTCCTCCAGCTCTGCTTCCAGGGCGGGCACGCCGCCCCGCGGGCGCAGGGTCACGGTCTTGATGGTGCCGCGAAGGCTGACCCGCTCGCGGAGCGGCGCCTCGGCGATGGCCACGTCGCCGGACTGGGCGTAGGTAGCCCGCAGGTCGCGGGCGTGAGCCTCGCCGCTGTCGGCCCACCGCGACAGGCTTCGTCGCAGGCGGCCCCGGGGATCAGGCATAGGCTCAGTCCACCCGGCGAGCTGAGTCGGGCAGCGTCGCGGGCAGCGGCTCCCCGACGGCCATGGCTGCGGCACCGCGACGTACGACGACCTGTGCGAGCGCGTCCTCCCAATCCGTGGATGCCTCGGGCTCCAGCGCGGGACGCCCCAGCATCGAGGCCCGCAGCATCCAACGGTCGCCGTTGATGCCGATGATGCGCGAGGGCTGGGTGCCAACCGTGCCGTCGGGACGCTTGACCGGAACCTGGCAGACGACCTCGATCCCGAATCGCCCCTCGCGTTCGTGCGCCTCACCGCCTCGAGAGGTGATGTCGGCCATGATCTGCGGACGCACCGTGCTCCACAGGTCGCCGTTGCGGGGGGCGGCAAAGGCCAGAAGCTCGAGCGCTCCATCGGGGCCCGCCAGCATGACGGCCTGGACCGTGCCGCTCGCCTCATCGACCTGCAGCCGCAGCTCGCGGCCCTCGCTGGGCGTGATCAGGAGCGAACCGAGGTCGACGCGCTCGACGCCGTCGCCGGCCACCTGGGACTCGTCGTAGGGGCCAGCAGGCTGCGACTGGGCGGATGTGTCAGGGGCCTCAGATGCCTGGTCGGGCGTCGTCTCGCTCACCGGCTCGGGGCTGGGCTCCGACTTGCGACGGAACTTCACGTGAAGTTACTCCATTCATCTCTCGTGCGGGGTGGCGGCGTCAGGCAGATGCGAAGCCACCGGTAGAACCGTAGCCCCCGGAGCCACGTGTCGAGGTCGGAAGTTCATCGTCCTCCACGAAACGGGCCCGCTCGAAACGCTGGATCACCAACTGGGCGATGCGGTCTCCCCGCTGCAGGGTCAGCGGCATCTGGGGGTCGTGATTGATCAGCAACACCTTGACCTCTCCCCGGTAGCCAGCGTCGATGGTGCCGGGCGTGTTGAGGATCGAGAGCCCGTGCCGCGCGGCCAGACCTGAGCGCGGGTGCACCAAGGCCACGAACCCGTCGGGCAACGCCATCGCGATCCCGGTAGGCACCAGGGCCCGCTCCCCCGGTGCCAGGGTCAGGTCGACGGTGGTGTGCAGGTCTGCCCCGGCGTCACCGCGGTGGGCGTACGCCGGAAGCGGAAGTCCTCGGTCGAGGCGAACAATGGTGACCTCGAGGTCAACGGCAGGATCGGCAGGCACGAGCGGAGAATCTACCCGCCATCCGATGTCGCTGTGTCGCCCCCATAGGCTCGACGCCGTGAAGTTCGCTGAACGTCTCGTCGTGCCCCTGCGCTGGTGGGTGCAAGGCACCATGCTGGTCGCCACCATCTGGCTGGCGCTCGTCGTCGCCGTGCCCGCCGCAGTGGCGTGGTCGGTCACCGGTCTTGCCCTGGCACTGCTGGCTGGTCTGTTCCTCTCCTACGGGTCCGCACGGGTCAGCGTCACTGACAGCACCTTGCGGGCCGGCAGGGCACAGATCCAGCTCGAGCACATCGGAGCGGTCACCGCGCTGGACGCCGAGGACACGCGTCGTCTGGCCGGCCAGGACGCCGACGCTCGGGCCTACCTGCTGCTCCGGCCCTACCTGAAGAAGGGGGTCCGGATCGACCTGGTCGACCCCCACGACCCCACGCCGTACTGGCTGGTCAGCAGCCGGCGTCCGGACCGCCTTGCTGCCGCGCTCAACGCCGTTTCTGGGTAGGCTCGCGTTCATGGCATCTGGATCCGACAGCAACAGCAAGGTGTGGACTGTCTTCTCGCTGGTGGCGGCGCTTGGCGGCGCGGCCGTGGCGAAGAAGAGTCTCAACACGACGTGGCGCGCAGCCACCGGCAAGAACCCGCCGGCCAACCCGGCGGACCCCGACGTCGACATGTGGGAGGCGGTGGCCTGGGCCACCGTCAGCGGCACGTTCATCGCGCTGGCCCGCATGCTGGCGACCCGGCGCGCTGCCAGCTACTACGCACGCTCCACCGGTCACCTGCCGCCGCCGCTGATCAAGGACGACCAGCACAAGGACGCAGCCCCCGCGCCCACGACCTGAGCCGCAGACACGCAGAGGCCACGACCCCGATGGGTCGTGGCCTCTTGTGGTGCGTGGCTCAGGCGCAGTCGCGGCAGAGCAACTTCTTCTCGTTCGCCAACTGCGAACGGTGGTGCACCAAGAAGCAACTCATGCAGGTGAACTCGTCCTCTTGGCGAGGCATCACCTCGACAGCGAGCTCTTCGTGCGAGAGGTCGGCGCCGGGCAGCTCAAAGGATTCAGCCGCCTCGGTCTCGTCCTCGTCGACCTTGCCCGAGTTCTTGTCGTGGCGTCGAGCCTTGAGCTCCTCGATGCTCTCTTCGTTCTGGTCTTCCTCGGTCTTGCGCGGCGCGTCGTAGTCAGTAGCCATCTTTTTCTCTCTCCCCTTAGCACTGGACCCTGGGTGCGGGGTCCTGTCATGCTCCGGCGCCAGATTGTGCACCATGTCGACCGAGCGCGTGTACGCGGTCCCGGCGTTCGCCTGAAACAGCCGATGCGGGCGAACTATTCCCGCAGCGGCCGGACAGAATTCAGGCCAGGAATCCGGCGTCGCCGAGTGCAGCGACGAAGGTGTCCCAGCCAGCGGCCGGAGCGCCCGTCACGACGTTCTTCCGCTGCGAGCCCTCGACCACCAAGGATCCTGCCAGCAGCTCAAAACGACCGCCTGCTTCACTCAACACCAGGCTTCCGGCCGCCCAGTCCCAGGGCTGCGGTCCAGCCTCGACATAGGCGTCGGCGCTGCCCTCTGCGACGTGACACAGGTCGAGAGCACACGAGCCCATCCGGCGAACGTCGCGCACCTGGGGCAGCAGCGCGGCCACGCATCGGCCCTGGTGGGATCGCACGTCGCTGCGGTAGCCGAAGCCGGTCAGCACGAGCCGTTCGGCCAGCGGCGGGGTGGGGCGGACGCCGATGGGTCGAGCGTCTCGTGTTGCCCCGGCGCCGTACGCCGCGGCGTACTCGACCCCCGTCGAGCCGTTGACGACGACTCCGGCCACCATCCGCCCGTCCCGTTCAGCGGCGATGGACACAGCCCACTCGGGCAGACCGTAGAGGTAGTTCACTGTGCCGTCGATCGGGTCGACGATCCAGCGCACGCCGCTGCTACCCGGATGGTCGTCGCCCTCCTCACCCATGATCGCGTCGTCGGGTCGCGCCTCGAGGAGCAGGCCCCGGATCAGTCGCTCCACCGCACGATCGGCCTCGGTCACCACGTCAACGGCACTGGATTTGGTCTCAGCGACCTCGATGCCTTCGGCGCGCATCGATCGGGCCAGCTCGACCGCTCGCCGCGCCACGTCGAGCGCCAGGTCACGCAGTTCGACGCTCACGCAGGGGCGTCCTGACCGCACAGGGCCGGCTTCTCACCCCGGGGGTTGGGGCAGCAGCCGACGGCACACACGTCCCGCCAGGCCTCCATCGACCCGACGGCCACCCGAGCGACCACTTCTCCGCGTTCCACGGCGGCGCGTTCGAGGAGCAGGTCTCGCACCATGGCGACGAACCGTGGGTCGACGCCCGGGGTCGCCGCCCGGACTGCGGCCAGACCAAGCTCCTTGGCGGTGGCCAACGCCTCCGTGTCGAGGTCGTAGATGACCTCCATGTGGTCGGAGACGAAACCGACCGGGATCAGCACGACGGCCCGCGCACCGGCCTGGACGCGGGTCGCCAGATGGTCGCTGACGTCAGGCTCCAACCACGGAGTCTGCGGTGAGCCCGAGCGCGAGCAGTAGACCAGGTCGTAGCGATGCGGACGGCCGGTCTCCTGGCGCACTCGCGTAGTGATCTCCTCGGCGACGCTGAGGTGCTGGCGGACGTAGGCGTCTCCGTCCGGGCCACTGGTGCGCGCCATCTCCTCGGGAATCGAGTGGGTCACGAAGACGAGTTCTGCGTCATCGCGCACATCGATCGGCAGTTCAGCCACGGCCGCCAAGGTGGCGTCCACGACGGGCTGCACGAAGCCAGGGTGATTGAAGTACTGCCGGAGCCGGTCGAGCCGCGGCGCCCCCTCCACTGCTGCGACGGCCTCGGCCAGGTCCTCGCGATACTGCCGGCACGACGAATAGGACGAGTAGGCCGAGGTGGTCAGCACCGCTGCTCGGGTGATGCCGTCATCACGCATCTGGGTCAGGGTCTCGACCAGGTAGGGATCCCAGTTGCGATTCCCCCAATAGAGCGGCAAACGGATGCCGTTGGCTCTCAGGTCGTCACGAATCGCGGCCAGCAGCACCCGATTCTGGTCGTTGATCGGGCTGCGGCCCCCGAACTCGAAGTAGTGCTCACCGACCTGCTCGAGCCGTTCGCGCGGAATCCCCCGGCCGCGGGTCACATTCTCCAGGAACGGCACCACGTCTTCTGGCTTCTCCGGCCCACCGAACGACAACAGCAGCACGGCGTCGAAGGGTGAAACGTCTGGACCACTCGAGGCAAACTCCATGCGCGAAGCCTAGCCACGGCCTCCCACTGGCGGCAGGCACGCCGTCGTCGTAGCGGCGCTGGAGCGGCGCGCTGGCGTAGGCTCGGCGAGACCGGACACCAGGCGTGTCGAACCACCACATCCAGGAGTGCAGCACGATGGCACACCTCACGCTCGCGGGACTGAGCGATGATGGCAAGCGCCTGCTGCTGGTGGATGACAACAACGTCGAGTTCACCCTCGACGTCGACGCCCCGCTCCGCGCCGCGCTCGGCGGCGACCATGCCCGCAACGGCCAGTTGGAGAAAAAGATGGACAGCGCTCTTCGCCCCCGTGACATCCAGAGCCGGATCCGGGGCGGCGAGTCGCCCGAGTCAGTCGCGCAGGCCGCGCACACCTCGGTCGAGAAGATCATGGCCTTCGCCGCGCCGGTGATGGCCGAACGCGCCCACGTGGCGGGCCGCGCCCAGGAATCCTCGCTGCGCCGCAAGGCTGGCGACACCGGTGCCCGCACGCTCGGCGAGGCCGTCGCTACCCATCTGCGCGGAGTCAACTTCGATCCCACCCACGTCGAGTGGGATGCGTGGCGCCGTGAAGACGGCCGGTGGACGCTGACCGGATCGTTTGCCACGCCTCAGCGCCAGGGGTCGGCCACCTTCGCCTTCGATGTCAGGGGCAACTTCGTCACCTCCGAGGACGAGGACGCCCGCTGGCTGGTCGGAGAGTCCCCCGAGCGCACTGCAGACGCCCCCGCTGAGCGCGACGAACTGCAACAGGCTCGAACTCGACGACTCAGCGCCGTGGCCGCGGACGAACTGCCGCTCGGGGAGGACGCGATCGGCCTCGTCACCGATGAACCCGAACTCCCCTACCAGTCAGGGGCCAGCGACACGACGCTCGATCTGACCGAGGCCCTGGGTACCGAGCCCACCGACGCCGACGCCCCTGAGCACGATCCGGCCGCGGCCGTGGAGGCCAGTCCCGACGCCGACCCCGCTGCCGACGAGCCACCGGCCCGGCGCCCGGCCCGCAAGGGGCGTGGTCGCGCCTCGGTGCCCAGCTGGGACGAGATCATGTTCGGCGGTCCGAGCGGGGAGTAGACCCGGCCGGCCTCGCTAGGCTCCTCCCGTGAAGTTGACCGGCCTGAACATCCACCCCGTCAAGAGCACCGCGATCCGACCTCTCCAGACCGCCGCGGTGCTGGCCCGCGGGCTGGCCGACGACCGATCGTGGATCGTGGTGGATGCCGACGGAGTGCTCGTCTCGGCCCGTGAAGCCCATCGCCTCTTCGCGATCACCGCCGACACGCAGGTCACCGAGCCGTCCTTGACGGCCGACCTCAGGCTTCGTGGCAAGGACCTGCCCGACCTGCTCCTCGACGTACCCACAGGAGCGCTGACCCGGGTCAGGTTGCACAGCCAGGAACTCCAGGGCATCGCGGCGGGCGCCGAGGCAGACTCCTGGATTCGCCGGGCCGTCGGCCGCGACGACCTCCGGTTGGTGTGGTGCGACGACCCGACCCGCCGCAGGCTCAACCCAGAATTCTCCCGACCGGACGACTACACGGCCTACGCCGACGGCTATCCGGTCACGATCGCCTCGCAGACCTCGCTACGTCAGCTCAACGACTGGATCGCCGACTCCGCCCGCGAGCGAGGTGAGGAACCCCCTCCTCCCCTGTCGATGCAACGATTCCGGCCGAGCCTGGTCGTCGACGGCGACGAGCCGTTCGGTGAGGACCACTGGAGCGAGGTGCACGTGGGCGAGGTCAGGTTCCGGGTCGCGAAGCCGACTGGTCGCTGCGTCATGACCACCATCGATCCAACCACCTTGGCCACCGGCAAGGAGCCGATCCGCACGCTGGCCAAGCACCGACTCTTCGAGCGCAAGACGATGTTCGCGATCCACCTGATCCCGGAGACCACCGGGCTGATCCGCGTCGGCG
>JARICB010000348.1 GCA_029264225.1 Nocardioides sp.
AGTGCTGTAAACAGTCTGCAATCGAAAGAACTTGAAAGCGCTTTCATGAAACAAGTCTTACATAAACGTTTACGTGAAATATATCCTTGTGAAAGCCTTGTGAAATATATCGCCCAGAAGAAGGAGAGGCGCGGGGCGAAGTCGTCGATGTCGAGACCGGCATCGAGGCCGGCCCGAATGTATTCGACGCCGTCGGCCAGTGTGTAGGCCAACTCCAGGTCGGCCGTGGCTCCGGCTTCCTGGATGTGATAGCCGGAGATCGAGATCGAGTTGAAGCGCGGCATCTTCTGCGAGGTGTAGGAGAAGATGTCGCTGATGATCCGCATGCTCGGCGCCGGCGGGTAGATGTAGGTGTTGCGGACCATGAACTCCTTGAGGATGTCGTTCTGGATCGTCCCCGCGAGCTGTTCCGGCTTCACCCCCTGCTCCTCGGCGGCTGCGATGTAGAGCGCGAGCACCGGCAGCACCGCGCCGTTCATCGTCATCGAGACCGACATCGTGTCGAGCGGGATGCCGTCGAAGAGGGTGCGAGTGTCGTAGATCGAGTCGATCGCGACGCCCGCCATGCCGACGTCGCCGCGCACCCGGGGGTGGTCGGAGTCGTAGCCACGGTGGGTGGCCAGGTCGAAGGCGACCGAGAGACCCTTCTGGCCGGCCGCCAGGTTGCGCCGGTAGAACGCGTTGGACTCCTCGGCGGTGGAGAAGCCGGCATACTGACGCACCGTCCACGGCTGGGTGGTGTACATCGTCGGGTAGGGCCCGCGCAGGAACGGTGAGAGACCGGGCCAGGTGTCGAGCGCGTCGAGGCCCTCGAGGTGCTCGGGGCCGTAGACCGGGAGGATGTCGATGCCTTCCGGGCTCGGCCACGGCTGACGCTCGCCAGCGGCGCCGACCGGTCCGGGAGTGCCCTCGCTCAGCGGTAGCCCCGCGAAGCTCTTCGGAATGCTCATGCCAGCTTCTCCCTTACGGTGGTCACGAACGACAGCGCATCGACGCCCATGGCACAGGCGGCGTCGACCCCGTCGATGGGCTTGCCGGCCACGATGACGTGGGTAGCACCAGCCGCCCTCAGCGCCTGCGCGAGTGGCGTGCCCCACTCGGCGTACGCCGCGTCGATGCCGGCCAGGCACACGACCGACTGTCCGTCGTAGGCAGCGAGCACGCTCGCCACGTCAGTGGTGGGCCCCGCCACGTCGACGGCGATGCCGCCGGTCGCGAACAGGTTGGTGGCGAACGTGGCCCGCGCGGTGTAGGCCGCTACCGAACCCATCGTCGCCAGGAACACCCGCCCAGTCGGCGGATCGTCGCGCAGCGCCTCGAAGGCCGCCCCGTAACGACGCACGGTGGCAGCGGCGTTCGAGGGCTGCCGAGGCGGCAGCGTCTCGCCGAGGTGGGGGAACTCGCTGAGCCCGGTCAGCGGCATGGTCCGGTTCGCGATCAGCGCGTCGCGGGCCTCGACTGTGGCGGCGATCGCCTCATCGAGGGAGCCCCCGCCGTCGAGGTCGGTAAAGACCGCCCAGGCTGCGGCGGCAAGGTCGTCGGTCAGTCGTTCGACCGCGTAGGAACCACCAGCCGGGTCGGAGACCTTGGCGACGTGCGACTCCGAGATCAGCAGGGAGGAGGTGTTGCGGGCGACCCTGCGACCGAGCGCGTCCGGCAGGCCGAGCGGCTCGTCGAACGGCACGACGGTGACCGCCTCGGCGCCGCCGACACCGGCAGCAAACGCCCCGACGGTGCTGCGGAGCATGTTGACCCAGGGGTCGTACTTGCTCATCATCGGCCGGCTGGTGACCACGTGCTGACGTTGGAGGACCTCACTGCCGCCGCTGAGCTCGAGCACCCGAGCCCAGAGCCGACGCGCAGCGCGCAGCTTGGCGATGGTGGGGAACTGCTCGTCGGTGGCGGCGTAGCGGAACTCGATGAGGTGGGCCGCCTCGTCCAGGCTCAGGCCCGCGTCGGTCAGGGTGCGCAGCGCGGCGACTCCGACGGCCATGGAGTAGCCGAGCTCCTGGGCATCGGAGGCACCGCGGTCGTGCACGACGGTGGCGTCGGCGACGACACCAAGAATGCCGTGGTCGCGGGCCAGTAGGCCGATCTCGGCCAGATCCGGGTCGAGCGGGTCGGCGCCGAGGTTGGTCAGCTGATGCAGGTCGACACCAGCATCGTCAGCGACTGACAGGAGCGCCTTGGCTGCCTCGACGTCGCCGTGCTGGAGGACGACCGGAGCCAGGTCGATGAAGACACCCTCGAGCAGCGGGGCGAGGTCGGCAGCCGCCAAGCCGGCACCGAGCTGCACCCAGAGCGACGTGGAGCCGTTCTCCAGGTCGACCAGCGCCGCCTCGTTGGCCGATTTCGCGTCGGGACCCGAGTAGTGGGTGCGGATGTCCCAGTCACCGGAACGGTCGGGGCGCCCCGAGGTGGCCAGGTCGGCCACCGACTCCAGCGAACCGATCGGTGCGACGGCGATCCCGTCGAGCGTCGTGCGCGAGAGCTTGTCCCAGACCGCAGAGTCGGGTTCGTCCTCCCGCAGTTTGCGGCCCTTGCGCAGCACGGCCGCGGTCGCGGCCTCCCACGCAGAGGCGTCGTACGCGTCGTCGGGCGACGCCAGTCGGAGCGAGCCCTGCGCGGGCTCCAGCTCCTCGGGCTCGGTGAGGCCACCGGGGAGGTCGGTCATGGTTGGCAGAATAGGCGGTCGGTGCACTCGACGCCCCCGCCGGACCTATGTCTTTGGTCTCAACGACGAAATCACACTCCCCCGGGTCACTCTCAGCATTCTCTCAGGGGTAGCGTGGCTTCTCGTGGCAACCACCAACCTGGTCCGTGACGGACGCGCGGTGCGCTCAACGATCTTCCTGAAGATGCTGATGGCTGGCAGCGGCCTGATCTTCATCGGATTCGTGCTGACGCACATGTACGGAAACCTCAAGGCCTTCGCCGGCCACGACGCCTTCAACGAATACGCGCATCACCTGCGCACGTTCGGTGAGCCGATGCTGCCCCACGAGGGCCTGCTCTGGATCATTCGCGTCGTGCTGCTGCTCTCGCTGGTCGTGCACGTCTACGCCGCGGCCACGCTCTGGCGTCGCGCGAAGCAAGCTCGACCTACGGCCTACGTGATGAAGAAGAAGACGGGAGCCTCACTCTCCAGCCTGACGATGCGCTGGGGCGGGGTCACGATCCTGCTGTTCATCATCTGGCACCTGCTCAACTTCACCATCGTCAAGATCAACGTCACCGGCGGCGCGACCAACGACCCCTACAACCTGCTGGTCGATACGTTTGCCACGTGGTGGCTCACCCTCATCTACCTGGTCGCCATGGCCGCTCTCGGGATGCACCTGCATCACGGCATCTGGAGCGCCGCGCAGACCTTGGGCCTGACCGGCAACGCAGCGAAGCGGGTGTTGTGGAAGCGGATCGCCGCCATCGTGGCCACGATCATCGCCGTGGGCTTCTCGCTCGTGCCGATCTTCGTCCTCGTCGGCGTCATCTCGAAGTAAGGGAACTCCATGAACACCGAATTGCCTGACACCACCACCGAGATCAGTGACGACGCGGCGGGCTACTACACACCCGGCTCCCCCGTCGTCGACCTGAAGTCCCCCAAGGGTCCGGTCGCAGAGCGCTGGCAGAACCGCAAGTTCGACGCCAAGCTGGTCAACCCGACGAACCGCCGCAAGCTCTCGGTCATCATCGTCGGCACCGGCCTGGCCGGCGCCTCGGCCGCCGCCACACTCGGTGAGGCCGGCTACAACGTGAAGTCCTTCTGTTACCAGGACTCCCCGCGACGTGCCCACTCGATCGCCGCCCAGGGCGGCATCAACGCGGCCAAGAACTACAAGGAGGACGGCGACTCGGTCTACCGCCTCTTCTACGACACGGTGAAGGGTGGCGACTATCGCAGCCGCGAGGACAACGTCTATCGCCTGGCCGAGGTCAGCGCCAACATCATCGACCAGTGCGTCGCCCAGGGCGTGCCCTTCGCGCGTGAGTACGGCGGCCTTCTCGACAACCGATCCTTCGGCGGTGTCCAGGTCTCCCGGACGTTCTACGCCCGCGGCCAGACCGGTCAGCAACTGCTGATCGGGGCCTACCAGGCACTCGAGCGCCAGGTGGCGGCCGGCACCGTGTCGACCATGACCCGGCACGAGATGCTGG
>JARICB010000365.1 GCA_029264225.1 Nocardioides sp.
GTCCCGCTGGCGGCGACTGAACGGCGTACGTGGCGATGCATGGGTACTCCCTCGGATCGTCTGGTGTGGACACCCCGTCTGGGGGCGGGTGCCATAGGCACTCGAGAGTGTGATGGCTGCCGTCGCATGGAAGTTGTCACTAGATTGGGGCCATGGCCGCCGAGATCTCCCAGACCCTCGATCGCGGGCTACGTGTGCTCGGAGTGCTCGCCGATTCGCCGGAGGGGATGACGGTGACCGAACTCGCGGCCACGATGAGTGTCAACCGAACGGTGGTCTACCGGTTGATCAGCACCCTCGAACAACACGCCCTGATCCGCCGCGATGCGCGTGGTCGGCTGTTCGTCGGCCTCGGGGTGCTGCACCTGGCCTCGGCGGTCCAGCCGCTGCTGCGTGATCTGGCCATCCCGGTGCTGCGCTCGCTGGCCGAGGCGATCGGATGTACGGCGCACCTCACCGTCGCCGATGGCGAGGAGGCACTGGCGCTGGCCGTGGTCGAGCCCACCTGGACCGACTTCCATGTCGCCTACCGGATCGGGTCTCGCCATCCGATCACCCAGGGTGCGGCCGGAAAGGCCATCGGACTGCTCGCGAACCCGGACGGGCCGGCCTACGCCGTGACGACCGGGGAGATCCAGTCGGGTGCCCACGGCCTGGCGGTTCCCGTCCGCGGGCTCCAAGGTCTGCGTGCCAGTGTCGGCATCGTCACCCTCGAGGGGACGATCGATGAGAATCTGGTCGCACCCCGAGTAATTGCCGCTGCCGCTCAGGTGGCGGCACGGTTCTCCTGACCCTGACCGACAGCCGCAGCCCGGGCCAGCGGGAGCACCCGGTGGCTGATCTGCGAGGCCAGCGCAATCACTGTCGTGGACCGCTCGATCGCCGGGTCGCAGAGCACCAGGTCGATCACTCGCTGCAGGTCCGCGTTGGTGCGGGCCACCACTCGCGCCCACATGTCGCCGACCCCGGTAATGGTGAACGCCTCGAGCACCTCGGGGATGGCTGCCAACTGTGCTGCGACCAGGTCGTGGCCCGAGCCGTGGCGGATCTCCAGGGTCAGGAACGCCATGACCGGGAAGCCGAGCGCCTCGGGTGACAGATCGGGCCCCCAGCCGGTCACTACGCCGCTGGTCGCCAGCCGGTCGAGCCTGGCCTGCACGGTCCCGCGGGCCACCCCCAGCCGTCGGCTCGCCTCCAGGACGCCGATGCGCGGCTCAGCGGCGAAGAGATCAATCAATCTGCTATCCAGATCATCCACTGCGTGCTCCTGAGGTGTGCAGATTGCTCAATGTTGTATCTGACTGTTGCACACCTTGCAGGTCTCTCGGGAAGGTTGTCCTCATGACTGACTCCATCCTGACCGTGCTCACCCACGAAGAGGAACAGGCGGGTCTGAGCCTGGCCCAGCTCAAGGAACTGGTCGGGCTGGTGGAGTACGACGCATCGAGCGACCCATTCCCGGTGACCGCCCAGGATGCGGTCGGTTTCGTGGTCGGCAACGCCACCCAGACTGCGACCTTCTACCAACTCGCGCTCGGCATGGACCTCGTCGCCTATCGCGGACCCGAAACGGGCGTGCGCGACTCGAAGTCGTATGTGTTGAAATCCGGGTCGGCACGCTTCGTCTTCACGGGTGGCGTGACCCCCGACAGTCCGGTTCTCGATCACCACCGCAAACACGGCGACGGTGTCGTCGACCTGGCGATCGAGGTGCCCGACGTCGACAAGTGCATCGACCACGCTCGCTCGCAGGGAGCCACGATCCTGGTGGAGCCGCACGACGAGACCGATGAGCACGGCACCGTCCGCACGGCAGCGCTGGCGACCTACGGCGAGACCCGGCACACGCTGGTCGACCGGTCGAGGTATGACGGCCCCTACCTGCCGGGCTACATAACGCGAACCACCACGGTGGAGCGCCGTGAGGGTCATCCCAGGCGGCTCTTCCAGGCCGTCGACCACTGCGTCGGCAACGTCGAGATCGGCCGGATGGATGAGTGGGTGGAGTTCTACAACAAGGTGCTCGGCTTCACCAACATGGCCGAATTCATCGGCGACGACATCGCCACCGACTACTCCGCTCTGATGTCCAAGGTCGTGGCCAGTGGCAACCACCGGGTGAAGTTCCCGCTCAACGAGCCGGCGGTGGCGAAGAAGAAGTCGCAGATCGACGAGTACCTGGAGTTCTACGACGGCGCCGGCTGCCAACACATGGCGCTCGCGACCTCCGACATCCTGCGTACGGTCGACATCCTGCGCGAGAACGGCATCGAGTTCCTCGAAACCCCGGACTCCTACTACGACGACCCGGAACTGCGGGCTCGGATCGGGCAGGTCCGGGTGCCGATCGAAGAACTGAAGAAGCGCAAGATCTTGGTCGACCGGGATGAGGACGGCTACCTGTTGCAGATCTTCACCAAGCCGATGGGGGACCGGCCCACGGTGTTCTATGAGTTCATCGAGCGTCACGGCTCACTCGGCTTCGGCAAGGGCAACTTCAAGGCGCTCTTCGAGGCGATCGAGCGCGAAATGTTTGCGAGAGGGATACTATGTTGATTAAGTCCTCCGGGTAGAATGTTTGCTGTCGGGAGGGGCCAGCTTTT
>JARICB010000377.1 GCA_029264225.1 Nocardioides sp.
CCGCGACGACGCCGATGTCGCACTCTGGCGCCAGGGTGATCGTGCTCGTGGGATCGACACCCGGCCCTGGGGCTGGCGGAGCCGCCCTCACCTGCCCGACTACCCGGGTCAGGGCGTAGGTCAACTCCTCCAGCGTCGCGGGGGCGCCGAAGGGTGCGCGATCCTCATCATGACCGGCCAGCGCTGCGATCACGGCCTCGCGTGCGCCGTACCCGAACAGGTCGCCGCCCTCGGCCCTGATCAATGAGCGGGCGCCGGGCCCGGACTCATCGGGCGGCAGTACCAGGTCGCCGCGGCCCCGCAGGACCGCTACCGGTCGGCCGGTGAGCTTGCCGAGCGCGAGCTCGGCGGCTCCCGCGATCTCGTCGGCGACCGCAGGCAGCGTGACCTGGAGGTCGTTGCCGTAGGCGTCGACCCGACCCGCATAGTCCTCCGCAACACGCAGTCCGGCAGCGCCGATCGCCATGTCGGTCTGACCTTCTCGCCAGGCCCGACCGGCAGTGTCGGTGATCACCACCCCGACGCAGGCGCCGGTGAGTGCCCGCAGGCGCGAGCGCAGACCGCGGGCGCTGGCGTCGGGATCGAGCGGCAGCAGCACGATCGACCCGGCCGCCACGTTAGAGGCATCGATACCGGCTGCGGCCATGGTCAGGCCGAGACGGTTGCGCACGATCAGGGTCGGTCCGCGCCGGGCCACGACGCGCACCGTCTCCTCCGCGATGGCCGCGTCCCGACCACCCGTCCGGACCCGTCCTTCGGCCTTGCTGATCGCCTTGCTGGTGACCACGACGATGTCGCCATCGAGCAGCCGCACGCCGCCCTCCACCAGGGCAGCCGCCACCAGCGCCGGAAGATCGGAGGCGGAGGTGATCTCGGGCAGCCCGTCGGGGGCGAGGATCTCCAGCCGATTCACAGCGGCCGGACCAGCCCGATCGCTGCCGCCGCCATCGACGCGGTGGCCTCGTGGTCGATCATCATCAGGGGTACGGCAGCGCACGCGATGCCGGCCGCCTCGACCGAGGCCACCTGGTGGGCGTCGGACTCATCGACCAGCCAGCCGTCGAGCACCCCACCGCCGGACCGGGCGCCGTAGTGGCGGGCGACCGCAGTGGCGGTGACCTCGACACCGATCGCGGTCAGCATCTGGTGTGCCATGCCGCGGACGTGGGTGTCACCGACGATGGGCGAGACCCCGACCACCGGGGCAGCAGTCGTACGCAGCGCCTCGCGGATGCCGGGCACCCCGAGGATGGTGCCCACCGAGACGACGGGGTTGGACGGCGGCACGATCACGAGATCGGCGTCGGCAATGGCCTCGAGCACGCCCGGTGCCGGGGTGGTCTGGTCCAGTCCGACGAAGACCAGCGCCTCGGCCGGCACCTCGGCGCGTAGGCGCACCCAGTATTCCTGGAAATGGATGACTCGCTTGCCGCTGGCCTGGTCGGCGTCGGCGATGGCCACATGGGTCTCGACCCGGTCATCGCTCATCGGCACCAGGTGCACCCCGGGCTGCCAGCGTCGACACAGTGCCGTGGTCACCTCGGAAAGTGGATAGCCGGACTCCAACATCTGGGTACGGACCAGATGGGTAGCGATGTCGCGGTCACCGAGGCCGAACCACGTCGGCTCCACGCCGTACCGCTCCAGCTCGGTCTTGGCGCTCCAGGTCTCCTCGCGGCGACCCCATCCGCGCTCGGGGTCGATGCCGTCGCCAAGGGTGTACATCAGGGTGTCGAGGTCGGGACAGACCTTGAGGCCGTGGATCCACAGGTCGTCGGCGGTGTTGGCGATCACGGTGACCTCGGCATCGGGGGCGACGGCGGGCAGTGTCCCGCGGTCGATCCCGTGCAGCAGGCCCTGGACGAATTTGGCGCCGCCCATGCCGCCGGAAAGGACGGTGATACGGGTCGCCTGGTGGGGGAACATGCGGATACCTTGCCCGATCGCTGGATTCCCTAGCAGATCCGGGCTTGACTTAGCCGGTACGACAGGCATGTAATTCCTATAGCGTGATTCACGTTGATCACGGCGCAGACACACCGAGAAGTCCACCAGTAGCACAACACAGCAACACCAAGGGTCGAAAGGGCGAAAGCCATGAGGGCAGAACTGTTTCTCCTCGAGCCAGAGGCCGAGGAGATGGGTTGGCAGGACCGTGCGCTGTGCGCACAGACCGATCCCGAGGCGTTCTTCCCCGAGAAGGGCGGCTCCACCAGGGAGGCCAAGAAGGTCTGCCTGACGTGTGAGGTGCGCACCGAGTGCCTTGAGTCGGCGTTGATGAATGACGAGCGATTCGGTATCTGGGGCGGCCTCTCCGAGCGCGAGCGCCGCAAGTTGAAGAAGCGAGCCGTCTGAACTTCGGCGGTCCTCACCGCTCAGTCGCGCCCCGGGTCCTACAGGTCCGGGGCGACTGTGTTTCTGGGTGACTGCGTTTTCGGGCTCCCGGCGTCGGCTCGCTAGGGTGCCCCGGTGATCGTCTCCGTCCTTCTCGTCAGTCACGACGGGGAACGGTGGCTCCCCGCGGTTCTCGACGGGGTGGCCGCCCAGCACCGCCCCGTCGACCGGTTCGTTGCTGTGGACACCGGCAGTCGAGACGCCAGCGCTCGTCTGGTCGAAGACGCCTGGGGGCAGGACGCCGTGCATGTCGCGGCCAGCACG
>JARICB010000407.1 GCA_029264225.1 Nocardioides sp.
CGGACCCCCGAGCCCTGCCGCCGCTCGTGCAGTCGCTGCTCGGCCTCGGAGAGGAACGCCAGACAGGGCGCCTCCGCCCCCGGATGCTTCTCGACGAGATGGAAGATCCACCTGTCCATCGCGGCCATGAAGCCGTTGTCGCCACCGGGACGGTGTGCTGACCAGTTGCTGCTCCCCCGAGCAACACAGGCGGTGCAGCTGATCTTGTAGAGGAACTGCTCGTCCCCGTCGAGATCGATCTTCACCTTCGCGAGCGAGCCTGCCTGAGCGGCCGCCTTGCGCTCGCGCGCCGATCTGCTCGCCACCATGACGCACTCCATTTCCTAGAGTCGAGCGCCCGAGCGACGAGAAATCATTGAGGGATCAGCGTTCGATCAACTCCGTGAACACCGAGAACCCATTCTAGGGAACTACCGCCTTCGGTCGAGCCGCCGCACCTCCATATGGCTGACGTCCGCCGCATCATGGGACAGACTTGTGACGACCATCACATCTGCCAAGGAGTATTTCGATGACCGTAGACGTCCAGGGCGATCGCATCCGGATCGAGGAGCAGGTGGGTGGGCGGACGCTCATCGACTCGTTGGCGGACACGGCGCGCAAGTACGCCGACGAGCCGGCGTACAGCGACAAGCACGGTGTCACCGAGGGCGAGACCTGGCGGACGCTGACCTGGGCGCAGACCAGGGAACGTGCCCTCGATGTGGCGGGGGCCCTGATCGAGATCGGTGTGGAGCCCGGCGACCGCGTGGCGATCATGGCCACGAACCGGATGGAGCACATGCTGGGCGACATGGGTGCCGTGCACGCGGCCGCGACCCCGATGTCGATCTACAACACGCTCTCGACCAAGCAGGTCTCGTTCATCGCTGGCGAGTCGCAACCCAAGGTGCTGTTCGCGGAATCGGCCGACCAGCTGGAACGGTGGAGCGAGGCTCTCGAGTCGCTGAGCAAGGTCGTGGTCCTGGACGCCTCGGCGAAGCCGGCGGGTGACCTCTACACGTCGTGGGACGACTTCGTGGCCGCCGGTGCGGCCTACCGCGCCGACCACGCCGACGAGATCGAGGCGCGCCATCGGGGTCTCGACCCCCATGCGCCGGCGACGATCCTCTACACCTCGGGCACGACCGGCAATCCCAAGGGCGTGGTGCTGACCCACCACAACGTCATCTACGAAGCGTTGAGCACGCTGGAGGCTGCCGGCCTCGAGCCCGGCCTGCGCCAGGTCTCCTACCTTCCGCTGGCTCACATCGCCGAGCGGGTACTGAGCCTCTACGGGCCGCAGATCATCAGCAGCCACTCCTACTGCATCGGCGACCCCGCCGAGCTGCTCGCAACGCTGGGCGAGGTGCACCCGACGGCCTTCTTCGGCGTGCCGCGCGTGTGGGAGAAGATCAAGACCGGGCTCTCCGCCAAGCTCGCCGCCGATCCCGATCCGGCCAACGTGAAGATGGTACAGGACTCGATGGCCGCCGCACTCGCGTGGGTCCAGGCCCAGGAGGTCGGCGGGGAGATGACCCCCGAGATCGAGGCGGCCTACCAGGAGGCGGACGAGAAGATCCTGGGCTTCCTGAAGTTGCTGCTCGGCCTCGACCAGGTCGTGTGGGCGGGCTCGGCCGCTGCACCGATGCCCCTCGAGGTGGCCAAGTTCATGGCCGGCCTGGGGCTGAAGGTCTACGACGTCTACGGCATGACCGAGACCACGGGCGCCGTGACTGCCAACGGGCCGGGCGGCTTCCGGCTGGGCACCGTCGGGCGCGCCACCCCCGGAGTGGAGGTCAAGCTCGGCGAGGACAACGAGGTGCTGATCCGCGGCCCGGTCATCATGGCCGGCTACCACTGCCAGGAGCAGGCGACCCGCAACCTGATCGACGAGGACGGCTGGGTGCACAGCGGCGACATCGGCACCCTCGACGAAGACGGTTTCTTCGCCATCATCGACCGCAAGAAGGAGCTGATCATCACCAGCGCCGGCAAGAACATCGCGCCCTCCAACATCGAGAACTACCTCAAGGAGTCGCCCATCGTGGGGCACGCGATGGCGATCGGCGACAACCAGCCCTACGTCGTCGCCGTACTCACCCTCGATGGCGAGGTGGCACCGGCGATCGCTGCATCGATGGGTCTGGAGTTCACCGACCTGGCCGACCTGTCGCAGAAGCCACAGATCCTGGCGATGGCCCAGGACACCGTCGACAAGGCCAACGCGCGCCTCTCGCGACCCGAACAGGTCAAGGCGTGGGCCCTGCTCTCACAGGAGTGGACGGCCGAGTCCGAGGAGCTCACGCCGACCCTCAAGCTCAAGCGCCGCGTCGTCAACGAGAAGTACGCCGACGTGGTGAAGGGGCTCTACGACAACGCCTGAGCTTCGACCTGCCGGCTCATCGCGGCGGAGCGGGGTTGGCTCGAACCGTTAGCGAGCGCCGAGCCGATTGCGGAGGCACATCGCGCCGGTCTCGCGGTCATCCCCTACATCGTCGACGACCCAGTGACGATGCGGCACGTTGCCCTACCCCCTCGACATCCACCCCTGTTGAGGAGTAGTCAGGTGGAATGACTCGTCGCGAGACCATGCGTGTTGCCCTGGCCGTTCTTGCTTCAGCGACTTTCCTCGCGGGGGTCCTCGGCACCCCGGCTCAGGCCGACCGGGCAGTCGTGCCGAGGCAGGTGCTCGATGTCTCGAACCTGCCCACCGGCGAGCCCCCGGACCTCGTCTGGTCGGAACGGCGGAGGTCGGTCACCGTCATCCACGGTCCCGCAGGCGACACCGCGGTGGCCGGCCGGGTGATGGCGGTGGCACCGATGGGCTCGGGGTACGTCGTGCAGAGCAGCGATCCGAAACGTCCCGGCGGGCTCCCCCTGACCCGTTGGGTGGGCGCCGACGGAGTCCCTGGCCACTCGGCGTGGCACACCGGCTACGGCCTCGGTGTCTCGGATCTGGGCCGTGTGGTCGCGTTCACCGTGCGTCGCGGCGGTGTGCGCGTCATCGACGAGGAGGGCGACCGGGTGCTGTCCATGCCCGCCGTCCCGAGCAAGGAGGTGGCTACTCCTGCCTTCGTCAGCGGGGAGTACTGCAAGGAGGACGCGACCAGCAACGGTTGCGCGGTGCTCATCAACTCCACACGGCGCTCCACGAGCTGGTACGTGACCTCGCACGGCATCGTCGACGCCACCGGCTTCAAGCAGGTTTCCACCGGCCGTGGACGCTGGGCCGGTGGCATCACCGAGATCACGAACGCCGGCACGTGCAGCGAGATGAGGAAGAGCCAACGACCACGGTGGTCGACATGCCGCAACCGGTTCTCCGACATCTCTCCCAACACGCGTCA
>JARICB010000411.1 GCA_029264225.1 Nocardioides sp.
CCTCGTCGGTCTGGCCGGCGTCAACCAGACCCTCGGCACCGTCCCGAACGGGGTCACCCTCGACCTGGATGCCGCCATCGGTTTCGATGCCATCACCGTGGCCCTGCTCGGTCGGTCTCGCCCGCTCGGCATCCTCGCTGCTGGGCTGCTGTTCGGCGCCTTCAAGGCCGGCGGCTTCGCGATGCAGGCCTCGGAGAACATCCCCGTCGACATCGTGCTCGTCGTCCAGTCCCTGATCGTCCTGTTCATCGCCGCGCCCCCGCTGGTGCGCGCGATCTTCCGGCTCCCCTCCAAGGAGGCCAAGTGAGCACCCCGACCGAGCAGTCATCGCCAGGGCTGAGCGATGCCCAAGCCGCCGCTGCCCCGGTCAGCAAGAAGACCCCGCTCCTGCTCGGGTTCTTGACGCTGGCGCTGGCCCTGACCTTGGCGTTGGAAGGGCAGCCGGGTGACACCACCTTCGGTCTGGCACAGGACTCGGACTTCTTCCAGATCCCTGATCTGGCGGTGCCAGCAACAATCACGAGTTGGGTCCTGATCGCGCTCTGCCTCGCCCTCACCGTCGAGTCCGCTCGCCGGTACGTCCTCAGATCAGCAACGCCACTGTGGCTCGTCGCCGCCTTCGCGATCACCTGGCTGACCGGCTTCTTGACCTGGGCCGGAGTCGGTGAACGTCTGCCCATGATCGGGCTGCTGGCCGGCAGCCTCTCGTTGGCAGTACCGCTGGTCTTCGGTGCCCTCGGCGGCGTGCTCGGAGAGCGTTCCGGCGTGGTCAACATTGCGATCGACGGACAACTGCTCTTCGGCGCCTTCGCGGCGGCGTTGGTCGCCTCGATGACCGGGTCCGCGTGGGCAGGCCTGATCGCGGCGATGGTGGCCGGCGCCCTGATCGCCCTGGTGCTCGGACTGTTCGCCATCAGCTACTTCGTCGATCAAATCATCGTCGGCGTGGTGCTCAACGTGCTGGTCATCGGCATCACCAGCTTCTTCTTCAGCCAGGTGTTGGCGCCCAACGCCGCTACCTTGAACTCCCCGGAGCACTTCGCTCGGTTCCCGATCCCGGTGCTGGGCCAGATTCCGTTGATCGGCCCGATCTTCTTCCGTCAGACGCCGATCGTCTATCTGCTCTACATCACCGTCGCTCTCGTCGCCTATGCCCTGTACCGGACTCGATGGGGCCTACGCCTGCGTGCGGTGGGTGAACACCCCAAGGCTGCCGACACCGTCGGCATCAAGGTGAACCTGACGCGCTATCGCACCATCTTGTTGGCTGGCGCCATCGCCGGAATGGGCGGCGCGTTCTACACCCTGGTGTCGGTGCCACAGTTCAACCGTGAGATGACCGGCGGCGCCGGTTACATCGCCCTGGCTGCGGTCATCTTCGGCAAGTGGGACCCGATCCGTGCCACCTTGGCCGCACTGCTCTTCGGCTTCGCCTCCAACCTTCAAGGTGTGCTCGGTGTCATCGGTTCGCCGGTGCCCAGCCAGTTCATGCTGATGCTCCCCTACGTCATCACCATCTTCGCCGTGGCCGGGCTGGTCGGCAGGTCCCGGGCGCCAGCGGCAGACGGCGTGCCCTACCGCAAGCAGTAGCAGGCACCGAGGCCCGTAGCCGGAGCGGAACGACGTCTCAGGCGGTGAGTGCCGCAACGGCGGCGTCGGCGAGCACGCGAGCGGCGATCCCGGTGGCCCGCTCGTCGATGCGCAGATTGCCCTGGTGCAGGTCGTAGGTCTGTCCACCGGGAGTGCGTGTGCCCAGCCGCGCCATGGAGCCGGGGATGCGGTCGAGGTACCACCCGAAGTCCTCGCCGCCCAGGCTCTGGGTCGTCGAGACGTGACCCTGCACGCCCAGCATCCGCTCCACCGCGCCGACCAGAACTGTGGTCGCGTCGGGGTCGTTGACCACCGGCGGCACCCCTCGCTGGTAGGTGACCTCCGCGGAGACACCGTAGGGCGCGACGATCTGGCCCACCAGCGTGCGGACGAGATGCTCCGCGTCGGCCCATGCCACCGCGTCGAGCATGCGAACGGTGCCGGCGAGTTGGCCGCGGCTCGGGATCACGTTGGCCGCAGCGCCTGCCTGAACCATGCCCCAGACCAGGCTCGCTCCGGCGCGTGGGTCGAGTCGGCGGCTGAGGATCGCCGGCAGTTCGGTCACGAGTTTGCCGAGGGCGAAGGTGAGGTCCTCGGTCAGGTGCGGACGGCTGGTGTGACCGCCCTTGCCGCCGAGTCGAACGTGCAGCGAGTCTGCGGCTCCGGTCAGCGCGCCTTCACGCAGACCGACCTGGCCTACGTCCAGGGTGGGGTCGCAGTGCAGGCCGAAGATCTGGTGCACGTCGTCGAGGGCGCCCGCCTGCATCAGGTGCAGGGCTCCGCCGGGCATGATCTCCTCGGCCGGCTGGAAGAGCAGTCGCACCCGACCGTGCAGCAGGCCACCGGCCCGCACTTCGTTGAGCGCCAATGCGGCCCCGACCAGACCGGCCGTGTGGACGTCGTGCCCGCATGCGTGCGCCACACCCGGCACGGTGCTGGACCAGGGGTCCTTCGTCAGGTCCTCGACGGGCAGCGCATCGAGGTCCGCGCGCAGCGCGATGAGTCGCTCGCCGCTGCCGAGTTCGCCGATCACGCCCCCGCCGCGAAGGCGGGTCAGCACCCAGTCGGTGTCGACCAGGGACTCGAAGATCCTGTCGCTCGTCCGCGTCTCCACCCAAGCGAGCTCGGGGTGCGCGTGCAGATCGCGGCGTAGCGCCACCAACTGATCGGCGTACTTCTCCACGACGGTGTTGATCAGGTGGGTCGGTTCATCGGGGGGACCGGGTCTCTCGGACATGATGGCTCCACAGTAGTTGAGCCTCCCAGCGGCACCGGGCAAATGGTGGAATCGCGTTCAGTGCTGCACCGTCTCAGTCGGCGTCGTAGGCCGCCAGGATCCGGTCGGCGGCCAGCGGTGCGGCCAGTTCTCCGGCCAGCACATCTGCTCGTACAAGATCACGGATGGCGGCCACGCCCGGCGAGCGGCGCAATCTCTGGTCAAGCTCGTCACGGACCAGGGCCCAGGTGAAGTCGAGTTGCTGTCCGGCCCGTTTCCGGGCGAGTCCGTCCTGACCGAGATGCTCACGGTGGGCGATGATCCGGTCCCAGACCTGGTCGACTCCGACGTCGTTGAGCGCCGAGCAGGTGACGACCGGCGGTGCCCACTCGCTGCGGCCGCGGACCAGCCGTAGGGCTCCAGCGAGGTCACGTGCTGCGACCCGTGCCTCCTGCTCACGGTCGCCGTCGGCCTTGTTGACCGTGATCACGTCGGCGATCTCGAGGATGCCCTTCTTGATGCCCTGCAGTTGGTCACCGGTGCGCGCCAGAGTAAGGAACAAGAACGTGTCGACCATCCCAGCAACGGTGACCTCCGACTGCCCGACACCGACGGTTTCGACCAGCACCACGTCGTAGCCGGCTGCCTCCAGCACCAGCATGGCCTGGGTCGTCGCACGGGCTACGCCACCCAAGGTGCCGGCCGACGGCGAGGGCCGGATGAAGGCATGGGGGTCGACTGCGAGCCGCGCCATCCGGGTCTTGTCGCCCAGCACCGACCCACCCGTGCGCACCGATGAGGGGTCCACAGCGAGCACTCCGACGCGGTGGCCAGCTGCGGTCAACTGCGACCCGAGTGCCTCGATGAAGGTGGACTTTCCGACCCCGGGAACCCCCGAGATGCCGACCCGGACGACCGTCGAGGGCCCATCCAGCTCGGTAAGCAACTCGCGGGCCACCACCCGATGTTCGGCCTTGGAAGACTCCATCAGGGTGATGGCGCGCGCCACGTCGGCTCGTCGACGGCTCCGGACTCCTTCGACGAGTGCGGGTACGTCGATGGCGGCAGCCATCAGTTGGCGTAGGACTCGCGCAACCGAGCCAGCAGGTCGAGCGCCGAGTCGGCGATGACCGTGCCCGGCAGGAACACCGCGGCCGCACCCATCTCCTTGAGCGTCGCCACGTCGTCGGGCGGGATGACTCCACCGATGACGATCATGATGTCTGCTCGACCCTGGTCGGAGAGCGCCTGCTTGAGCGCCGGCAGCAGCGTCAGGTGGCCGGCCGCCAGGGACGAGACGCCGACGATGTGCACATCGGCGTCGATCGCCTGCAGGGCCACCTCCTCCGGTGTGGAGAAGAGCGGGCCCACGTCGACATCGAAGCCGAGATCGGCGAACGCGGTGACGACGACCTTCTGACCGCGGTCGTGACCGTCCTGGCCCATCTTGGCCACCAGGATCCGGGGTCGACGACCCTCCTGGGCCTCGAACTCGTCGGTGGCCGCGAGCACTTGGGCGACCTTGCCATCGGCAGCGTTGTCGGCCTCGTCGCGGTACACGCCACTGATCGTACGGATCACGGCCTGGTGCCGGCCGTAGACCTTCTCCAGCGCGTCCGAGATCTCACCGACAGTGGCCTTGGCCCGGGCCGCGTCCACCGCGAGTCCGAGCAGGTTGCCCTCGAGTGATCCGCCGCCGACCGCTCCGGCCGCGGCCGAGTTGGTGAGCGCCTCGAGTGAGCGGCGTACGTCGTCGTCGTCGCGCTCCGCACGCAGCCGCTCCAGCTTGGCGAGCTGACGCTGGTAGACGTCGTCGTTGTCGACGCGCAGCACGTCGAGCGGCTCCTCGTCGGCGAGGCGGTAGGTGTTGACGCCGATGACCTTCTGGGCGCCGGAGTCGATGCGCGCCTGGGTACGGGCAGCCGCCTCCTCGATCCGCATCTTGGGAATGCCCTGCTCGATCGCCTTCGCCATGCCGCCGGCCTGCTCGGCCTCGAGGATGTGGGCCCACGCCCGCTCGGCGAGATCGTGGGTCAGGCGCTCGACGTAGTAGGACCCGGCCCACGGGTCGATGATCTCGGTCGTCCTGCTCTCCTGCTGGAGCAACAACTGGGTGTTGCGGGCGATCCGAGCCGAGAAGTCGGTCGGAAGCGCGATCGCCTCGTCGAGGGCGTTGGTGTGCAACGACTGAGTGTGCCCCTGGGTCGCAGCCATCGCCTCGATACAGGTACGGCCCACATTGTTGAAGACGTCCTGGGCGGTCAACGACCAGCCAGAGGTCTGGCTGTGGGTGCGCAGCGAGAGCGACTTGGGGTTCTTCGGGTCGAACTCGCGCACCAGCCGCGCCCACAGGGCCCGGGCCGCACGCATCTTGGCGACCTCCATGAAGAAGTTCATCCCGATCGCCCAGAAGAACGAGAGCCGCGGGGCGAAGTCGTCGATGTCGAGACCCGCGTCGAGCCCGGCCCGAATGTATTCGACGCCGTCGGCCAGTGTGTAGGCCAACTCGAGGTCGGCCGTGGCTCCGGCTTCCTGGATGTGGTAGCCGGAGATCGAGATCGAGTTGAAGCG
>JARICB010000032.1 GCA_029264225.1 Nocardioides sp.
CGGAGGGGGCGATGGTCGCGGGGCGCAGCGGTGCGTCCTCGGACGGGGCGCTCTCCGAGCTGTAGGCGACGCCCTCTTCGTTGGCCTCGAAGGTCTCCTCGACCTCGGTGCTTTCGATGTTCTCAGTCATCTGTTCAGTCCTCGGTCGTTACTGGGAGATCTGGGAGATCTCGAAGGGGATCGCCTGCTGGGCGACGTGCGGGTGCTCGGAGCCGGCGTAGACCTTGAGCTTCTTCAGCATCTGGCGGCCCAGCTTGTTCTTGGGGAGCATTCCCCAGACAGCCTTCTCGATGGCCTTGCGGGCGTCCTTCTCGAGCAGCTCACCGAACGGCGTCGAGGACAGACCACCGGGGTAACCCGAGTGGCGGTATGCAAGCTTGGTCACGGCCTTGTTGCCGGACAGGTGGACCTTGTCGGCGTTGACGATGATCACGAAGTCGCCCATGTCCATGTGCGGAGCAAAGGTCGGCTTGTGCTTGCCTCGGAGGAGTTGGGCGGTCTGGACGGCAAGGCGTCCCAGGACCACGTCGGTGGCGTCGATGACGAGCCACTCTCGCTGGATGTCAGCGGGCTTGGGGCTGTACGTGCGCACGGCTGTATCCCGTTTCTTGTTCGTAGTACCGGAAGGGAGGTGTCCCTTCCGGGGTGATGCTGCGACTTCTGACGAACACTGCCCGGCTTCTCTTCATCCGGGTCTGCACCCTCGATCCGTGCGGGACCGGAGCGCGGCAGGAGTCGCGACCAGTAACAGTACGGCGCCCGCGCGACGAGGGTCAAAACGCGGACCTGTGGGCAGCACTTCGGTCGGGGC
Organism: Nocardioides sp.; assembly: GCA_029264225.1. Lineage (GTDB taxonomy): Bacteria > Actinomycetota > Actinomycetes > Propionibacteriales > Nocardioidaceae > Nocardioides. The sequence continues at coordinate 812 of JARICB010000032.1, forward strand.
GGTTGGCGACCCTGTCGGGGTCGCGACTAGGTTATGGACGACCCCACGAGCTAAGCAAGGAGCCGACGTGAGCAACGAAGCCTCCACCTCCGGCAACGAAACTCTGACCATTCGCGACAACCGCACCGGTCACGACTACGAGATCCCGATCACCGACGGGACCATCGCGGCGAAGGACCTCGGCCAGATCAAGGCCGCGGACGACCAGCCCGGTATCGCCACCTACGACCCCGGCTTCGTCAACACGGCGTCGTGTCGAAGCGCGGTGACCTACATCGATGGCGAGAAGGGAATCCTGGAGTACCGGGGCTACCCGATCGAGCAGCTGGCCGAGAAGTCCAGCTTCCTCGAGGTCGCCTACCTGCTGATCCACGGCGCTCTCCCCACCAAGGAGGAGATGGACGCCTGGGTGCACGAGATCACCTACCACACGTTCGTGCACGAAAACGTGAAGTCCTTCATGGAGGGTTTCCGCTACGACGCCCACCCGATGGGCATGTTGATGGCCTCGGTCGGCGCTCTCTCGACGTTCTACCCCGACGCGCGCAACATCGGCGATCCCGACAACCGGCACATGCAGATGGTGCGGATGATCGCCAAGATGCCGACGCTGGGCGCCTGGTCCTACCGGCACGCACAGGGCAAGCCCTTCATCTACCCCGACAACGACCTCGGCTACACCGCCAACTTCTTGTCGATGCTGTTTAAGATGAGCGAGAAGAAGTTCGAGGCCGACGAGCGTCTGGTCAAGGCCCTCGACGTGCTGTTCATCCTGCACGCCGACCACGAGCAGAACTGCTCCACCAACGCCGTGCGCTCGGTAGGTTCCAGCGAGGTCGATCCCTACTCGGCCGTCGCCGCAGGCGTTGCCGCCCTCTACGGTCCGCTGCACGGCGGCGCCAACGAGGCGGTGCTGCGGATGCTGCGCCGGATCGGCTCCAAGAGCGAGATCCCGGCGTTCATCGAGGGCGTCAAGAACGGCAACGAGAAGCTCATGGGCTTCGGTCACCGGGTCTACAAGAACTATGACCCGCGCGCCAAGATCATCAAGAAGTCGGCCGAGGACGTCTTCGAGGTGACGGGCACCAACCCGTTGCTCGACATCGCCAAGGAGTTGGAGAAGATCGCGCTCGAGGACGACTACTTCGTCTCGCGCAAACTCTACCCCAACGTCGACTTCTACTCCGGCTTGATCTACGAGGCCTTCGAGTTCCCGCCGGAGATGTTCACCGTGCTGTTCGCCATCGGCCGTACGCCGGGCTGGCTTGCGCAGTGGCTCGAACTGGTGCAGGACAAGGACCAGAAGATCGCTCGCCCCAAGCAGATCTACACCGGCGACCGGCAGTTGACCTTCGTCCCCTCGTCAGAGCGCTGGGCCTGAGGGCACGAGCAGACCTGGAGATGGCACCGACACTTGATGTGTCGGTGCCATCTCTTTGCCCGTCCCAAGCGCTCTCTCAGGCCGCTCACAGAGTTTCAAGGCATTCTCGGTGACATGAACACCACGCCTCCCGACAACTGGCCGCCCTACGGCACCGACGCTCCCTCCGGGCCAGCATCCGCCCAGACACCCGCGCGCAATCGTCGGGCCGGACTCGGTGTCGCCGTGGTCGCAACGGCGCTGATCGTCGGCGGCAGTGCGGGCTTCGGCGGAGCCGCCCTGTGGGACGCAACCAATCCAGAGGCCGCTACCCCTACCTCGTCGAGAGCCACGACCAGCACCTCGGTCGTCGCCGATCCGTCCGATCCGCCGGCAGCATCCGGCTCGGTGGAGGACGTCGCATCGCGAGTGTTGCCCAGTGTCGTGAAGATCGACGTCGTCGGCCAGCAGGGCGCCGGCTCGGGGTCGGGCATCATCCTGACCTCCGACGGCACCATCCTGACCAACAACCATGTGGTCGAGGTCGCCAGCACGGACGGCAAGATCACCGTCGACTTCGCCGACGGCACGAGCGCCCCGGCCACCATCTTGGGCACGGACCCGCTGACCGACACCGCGGTGATCAAGGCCGATGGGGTCAGTGGCCTTACTGCCGCGACCATCGGCAAGTCGGCCAACCTCAATGTCGGTCAGGGCGTCGTGGCCGTCGGCTCGCCGTTCGGGCTCGATGCCACCGTGACGAGTGGCATCGTCAGCGCGCTCAACCGGCCGGTCAATGTCGGCAGTGACAGCGAGGGCAACGCCACGACCTACCCCGCCATCCAGACCGATGCAGCCATCAATCCCGGCAACAGCGGTGGCCCCCTGGTCGACATGGCCGGGGCCGTGGTGGGCATCAACTCCTCCATCCGGACGGCTGCCACAGGGGCCAGCGCCGGTCAGGCCCCGGCCGGCTCGATCGGTCTCGGGTTCGCGATCCCGATCGATGAGGTGATGCCGATCGTCGATCAGATGAGTGCCGGCGAAACGCCTACTCACGCCCGGCTGGGCCTCCAGGTGGGTGACCCGCAGGACGCGACGACTCCCGGAGCCGTGGTCGGCAGGGTCACTCCGGGCAGCACCGCAGCCGAGGGCGGCCTGAAGGATGGCGACCTGATCACCAAGGTCGATGACCAGCGGGTCACCGACGCCAACTCACTCGTGGCCACCATCCGCTCCTACCGCCCCGGCGACAGCGTGTCGGTGACGTGGCAGCGTAACGGCGACGAGGAGACGGGCACCTTCGTCCTCGATTCAGACGCCTCCTGAGGGGTGGTGAGCCATGATGGCGTGTGACGCCGGTCATGGCCCCGACCCCAAGGAGCACCATGCAGTTGGAACTGTCCCCCGAGGACGCCGCCTTCCGTCAAGAGATGCGCACGTTCTTCACTACCGAGTTTCCCCAAGACATCCGGGACACGGTCCTGGCGGGCCGCCACCTGACCCACGGGCAGATCGTGGCCAGCCAGCGGGCGCTCAACGCAGCCGGACTCGCGGTCCCGCACTGGCCGCTCGAATGGGGCGGCCAGGACTGGACAGACCTCAAGCGCCACCTGTGGCACGAGGAGATGCAGCGTGCAGGGGTCCCGCCACCGATGGCCTTCAACGCCTCGATGATCGGCCCGGTGCTGGCGCAGTTCGGCACGCAGGAGCAGAAGGAACGCTTCCTGCCAGGCACCGCCAACCTCGACATCTGGTGGTCGCAGGGCTTCTCGGAGCCTGACGCCGGCTCCGACCTGGCCAGCCTCCGCACCAGTGCCGTGCGCGACGGCGACGACTGGGTGGTCAACGGCCAGAAGACCTGGACCACGCTGGGGCAGTACGGCGACTGGATCTTCACGCTCGTCCGCACTGATCCGGACGTCAAGAAGCAGGCCGGCATCTCGATGCTGCTGATCGACATGACCCTCGACGGAGTGGAGGTGCGACCGATCGAGTTGATCGACGGCAGCTATGAGGTCAATGAGGTCTGGTTCGACGACGTGCGGGTCCCCGGTGACCTGTTGGTCGGGGATCTCAACAGCGGCTGGACGATCGCGAAGTTCCTGCTCGGCAATGAACGCGTCGGAGTTGCTCCCGTCGGAGCCAGCAAGCGAGCCCTTGCCACTCTCAAGACCAACGCGGGCGACCTGCTGGACGACCCGCTGACGAGGGCCCGCTTCGTCGAACTCGAGAACGACCTGCTCGCCCTCGAGCTCACCGCACTGCGCGTGGTGGCCAACTCCGCCGACGGCGAACCACATCCGGCCTCCTCGGTGCTGAAGCTCAAGGGCACCGAGCTCCAGCAGGCTGTCACGGAGTTGGCTCTCGACCTGGCCGGTCCTGCGGCCCTGGCCTCCGGCGCCGACGACACGTCGCCCCTGGCCGAGTGGGCCCGCCTCTCCGCCCCGACCTACCTCAACCTGCGCAAGGCGTCGATCTATGGCGGATCCAACGAGATCCAGCGTCAGATCATCGCGCGCTCGATCCTGGGACTGTGACATGGACTTCAACTATGACGATGAGCAGAACGCGCTGCGCGATGCAGTGCGTGGCCTGACCACCAAGACCTACGGAGACTTCGAGGCGCGCCGTACGGCCGTGGCCAAGGACCCCGGAATCGATGAGTCCTTCTGGTCGAAGTTGGCCGACATGGGCGTGCTCGGGTTGCCGTTCAGCGAGGACGACGGTGGCGTCGGCGCTGGCCCGGTCGAGATCGGACTGGTCTGCCAGGAGCTGGGACGGGTGCTGGCACCGGAGCCGTTCCTGTCGTCGGTGGTCTACGCCGGTGGCCTGGTCTCGGCTGCCGGAAGCTCCGAGCAGCGTGCCGATCTCCTCGGCCGGGTGGCCGAGGGAGAGCTCGTGTTGGCCGTGGCCGACACCGGGCCAGGGGGTCGCTGGAGCACAGCCGCCCGCGGCGTACGAGCGACCCGCGAGGGTGAGGCCTGGACTCTGAGCGGTGTCGCGGATCCGGTGGCCGGTGGCCACCGTGCCGACCACCTCATCGTCGCCGCAGCCCTACCGGAGGACGGCGGAACCGGACTCTTCCTGGTCGAGGGCGAGGCGACGACGCGCACTGGCTACGCCATGTTCGACGGCGGCCGAGCGGCGAGTGTGGAGTTCGACGCGACAGCGGCGACCCCGCTGGGCGAGCCGGGTCGCGACCTGACCAGCACCCTCACGACGCTGCGCGACATTACCCGGATCATGGGTGCCAACCAGGCCCTCGGCGTACTCCAGAGCCAACTGGCAGCGACCACCGATTACCTCAAGAGCCGCAAGCAGTTCGGGGTCACCCTCAACAACTTCCAGGCACTGAACTTCCGTGCTGCCGACATGTACGTCCAGCTCGAGCTCACGCACAGCATGGTCGACTGGGCGACGATGGTGATCGGCTCCGGCGACCAGGACGACATCGCCGACGCTGCCGACCGGGTCGGCCTCCAGATCAGTCGCGCGGGACGCCACATCGGCCAGGAGGCCATCCAGCTGCACGGCGGCATCGCCATGACTGCTGAATACTCCGTCGGGGTCGGGACCGCCCACCTCGCCGCCCTCGACCTGCTGCTCGGCGGCGGCCAGCACCACCTGTCCCGGCTCGCCGCCCGGGTCGGCGACCACGACGAGGTGGAGGCGCTGGGCTGATGGATCTGTCCCTCTCCGTCGAGCAGCAGTCGTTTCGCGACCTGGCCCGAGCCTTCCTCGACCGGGAGGCGGTGCCGCATCGCGCGCAGTGGGACCGGGACGAGTCGATCGACCTCGCGATCGTGCCGAAGCTGGCCGAGCTGGGTTTCTTCGGTCTCACCATCCCCGAGGAGTACGGCGGCGTCGGCGGCGACTACCTGACCTATTTCCTGGCCATGGAGGAGCTGGGTCGCGCCGACTCCGCGCTACGGGGCCTCGTGTCGGTGTCCACCGGACTGGTCGGCAAGTCGATCCTCGGCTTCGGCACGGAGGAGCAGAAGCAGCGCTGGCTGCCCCGCATCGCCGCCGCCGAGATCCTCGGCTGCTTCGGGTTGACCGAACCCGACACCGGCTCCGATGCCGGCCACCTCACCTCGCGCGCCCACCGCGACGGTGACGACTGGGTGATCAACGGGCAGAAGCTCTTCATCACCAACGGCACCTGGGCTCAGGTCGCGTTGATCTTCGCGCGCACCGGGGGTGAGGGACCCAAGGGAGTCAGCGCCTTCCTGGTGCCGACCGACTCCCCCGGCTTCGAGGCGCGCGAGGTCACGGGCAAGCTCGGTCTGAGGGGGCAGGCCACGGCCGAACTGTTCCTCAGCGACGTGCGGGTGCCCGCCGATGCACTGCTGGGAGCCGAGGGGCAGGGCTTCCGGATCGCCATGACGACGCTCGACAAGGGCCGCGTCTCGGTCGCTGCGGGGTGCGTCGGCATCGTCCAGGGGTGTCTGGAGGCCTCCGTCGACTACGCGACCCAGCGCACCCAGTTCGGTCGCCCGATCGCCGGCTTCCAGCTCGTCCAGGACCTGATTGCCGACATCTCCCTCGACGCCGACGCGGCCAGGCTGCTGGTGTGGCGCTGCGCCGATCTGATCGATCGCGGCGAGCCGTTCGGCACGGCCGCCTCCAAGGCCAAGCTCTATGCCTCCGAGGCCGCCGTGCGATCTGCCAGCAAGGCCATCCAGGTCCATGGCGGGGTCGGGTACGTCGATGAGTACCCGGTCGCGAAATACCTCCGCGACGCCCAGGTGATGACCCTCTACGAAGGCACCAGCCAGATCCAGAAGCTGCTGATCGGGCGGGCCGAGACGGGGATCAGCGCGTTCGTGTGACCCGACCCTCGTCCCAGACGGGGCCTTCGGACTCGTAGACCTCGCCGTCGGCGCCGTAGACCAGGAAGCGGTCGAAGCCCCGCGCGAACCACCGGTCGTGGGTGACTGCCACCACCGTCCCGTCGAACGCTTCCAGGCCGGTCTCCAACGCCTCGGCACTCTGCACGTCAAGGTTGTCGGTCGGCTCGTCGAGCAGCAGCAGCGTCGCTCCGGAGAGCTCGAGCAGCAGGATCTGGAACCGCGCCTGCTGGCCGCCGCTGAGCGACTCGAACTTCTGCTCGCCGGCATGGGCCAGCTCGTAGCGATCCAGCACCCGGCTCGCCTGCTCTCGGCCCATCCCGTGGCGGTGGTCGTCACCTCGGTGCAGGATCTCCAGCAGGGTGCGCCCCACCAGTTCGGGGTGGTCGTGGGTCTGGAGGAACCAGCCCGGCCGGACCCTGGCCCCGAGCTTGGCATGGCCGGTGTGCGGCACCGGCTCGGGCGGGTCGCCGACCGGCTGGTGCTCGATGTCCGGGTCGCTACCACCGGCGGCGAGCAGGCGCAGGAAGTGCGACTTGCCCGAGCCGTTGCTGCCCAGGACGGCCACGCGCTCGCCGTACCAGACCTCCAGATCGAAGGGCTTCATCAGCCCGGTGAGTTCTAGAGCGGTGCAGACCACGGCCCGTTTGCCGGTGCGGCCGCCCTTGAGGCGCATCGTCACCTGCTGTTCGCGGGGTTGCTCGGTCGGCGGGCCGGCCTCCTCGAACTTGCGCAGCCGGGTCTGGGCGGCGCGATACTGCGACGACATGCCGTCGTTGTATTCGGACTTGATCTTCAGACGCAGCACCAGCGCCTTGACCTTGGCGTGCTCCTCGTCCCAGCGGCGGCGCTGTTCCTCGAAGCGCAGGAACCGGTTCTCGCGAGCTTCGTGATAGCTCGCGAAGTCGCCCGGGTGGGTCCACACCGAGTTGCCGGCGCTGCCGAGCTCGACGGTGGCGATCCGCGTGGCGGTGTTGGCCAACAGCTCCCGGTCGTGGCTGATGAACAGGATCGTCTTGCTCGAGGCCCGGATCCGTTCCTCGAGCCAGATCTTGCCCGGCACGTCGAGGTAGTTGTCGGGCTCGTCGAGCAGCAGCACCTCGTCGGGGCCGCGCAGCAGGTATTCAAGGACGAGCCGCTTCTGCTCTCCCCCCGAGAGGGTGCTGAGCAGGCGGTAGCGCGCCCGGTCGTAGGACAAGCCCATGGCCGCCACCGTGCAGACGTCCCACGTGAGCTCGAGGTCGTAGCCACCCGCGTCGGCGTAGTCGGAGAGCGCCGTGGCGTAGTCCATCTGGGCCGACTCGTCGTCGCTGTCCATGAGGATGACCTCACAGGCGTGGACAGCGGCGGCCGCGGCGCGGACGGCGGGCGGAGCAACGCTGAGCAACAGGTCGGCGACCGTCTCGTCGCCGCCACCGTGGCCCACGAACTGACGCATCACGCCCAACCCGCCGCTGCGGGTGATCGCACCGGCATGCGGCACCAGGTCACCGGTAACGATGCGCAGAAGCGTTGTCTTGCCGGCTCCGTTGGCGCCGACGAGTGCGACCTTCGCCCCGTCCGCGACCCGGAAGCTCACGTCGTCGAGCAGCACTCGCCCATCGGGCAGCTCGTAACGGACTCCAGCAACATCAACGTGACCCACAAGCGTTCAGTCTCCTCTACCCCACCGACAATGGCATCCTGATTGTGCTGCCCGGCTAGCGTGGCGGTGATGTCTTCGACTCCCGGCTTCTACTTCACGGCCGGTCTCTGTCTGCTGGTGGCGGTGCTGCTGCCCCGTCTGATCACCAGGTTGCCGCTGTCGCCACCCATCGTGCTGGTGGTGATCGGCATGCTGATCGGCTGGTCACCGCTCGCCGACGGGCTCAGTCTGCAGCCGACCGCCCAGCGCGCCACCATCGAGCACGTCACCGAGTTGACCGTGCTGGTTGCCCTGATGGGGGTCGGCCTGGCGATCGACCGGCCGCTGCTGCTGGGCAGTTGGGCGTCGTGGCGGCGCTGGTCACCGACCTGGCGCCTGCTGGCGCTCACCATGCCGCTGAGCATCGGCGCGGTCGCGCTGCTCGGTTGGTGGTGGGCAGGGTTGGCGCCGGCCACCGCCCTGCTGCTGGGCGCCGTACTGGCCCCTACGGACCCGGTGCTCGCCTCCGACGTGCAGGTGGGCGGCCCCGTGGTCGGTGACGACGACGCAGGCCCCGGAGCCGACGCCAACGGGCACGGGCACGAACGCGACGAGGTGCGCTTCGCCCTGACCGCCGAAGCCGGTCTCAACGATGGTTTGGCCTTCCCGTTCGTCCACCTCGCCCTGCTCTGGGGGGCCGGGTCCTTGGCCTCCGCGGGTGCGGTGGCGCAGTGGTTCTCCTGGTATCTCGTGGGCAAGGTGCTGCTCGGGGTGGCAGTAGGTCTGGGCGCCGGCTGGCTGCTCGGTCGGATCGCATTCCGGAGCCGACGCGAGCGAGAACGGGTCGCGGAGCAGAATGAGCCGCTGCTGGTGGTCGCTGCCCTGCTGGCGACGTACGGCGCCGCCGAAATGGTCGGCGGCTACGGCTTCCTGGGGGTCTTCACCTGCGCCATGACCCTGCGTGCCGCCGAGCGCGGACACCGCTACCACGCGGCCATGCACGGTGTCGTCGAGCGATTGGAGCGACTACTCACCCTGGCCGTGCTGCTCTTCCTCGGCATCGCCTCCACCCGCGGACTGCTCGACGCCCTGGACCTGCGGGGGGTGGTGCTGGGTCTCGCGCTGCTGTTCGTGATCCGACCGGTGGCGGGCGCACTCGCGCTGGGCTTGGCCCCGCGGCGGCGTACGGCGACCGGAGGGCTGGCCCGTATCGAGATCCCTGCGGTCGCGTTCTTCGGAGTTCGCGGTGTCGGCTCGATCTACTACCTGGCCTACGCCACCGGGCACGGCCACCTTGCAGACGTCTCCTGGCTGTGGTCGACCGTCGCCTTCACCGTGATCGCCTCCGTGCTGGTGCACGGCACCACGGCCACCCCCGTCATGGCGTGGCTCGACCGGCGTCGAGGATGGATCTGAGCCCGGCTCACTCCTGCGTCTGCTTGGCCCACAGGTTGATACCGGACTCGACGGCGTAGGTATCGATCGCGGCCAGTTCGTCGTCGGTCAGAGGAGGGCCATCGAGGGCATCGAGGTTGGTGTCGAGCTGCGCGACGCTGCTGGCACCGATGACCGCGCTGGTGACCCGACTGTCGCGCAGCACCCACTGGAGCGCCAGCTGGGCCAGCTTCTGGCCACGCTGCTCGGCGATCGAGTTGAGCGCCCGCACGCGCTCGAGCACGTCGTCCTCGAGCCCCGTCAGGGTGCTGTCGGCACGGGCGGCGCGCGAGTCGTCGGGGACGCCGTTGAGGTATCGATCCGTGAGCAGTCCCTGGGCCAGCGCCGTGAACACGATGCACCCCATTCCCTGCTGCTCCAGTTCGTCGAGCAGGTCGCCCTCGATCCAGCGGTTGAGCATCGAATAGGAGGGCTGGTGGATCAGCAGTGGTGTACCGAGCTCGCGGGCAATGGCGGCGGCCTCGCGGGTCTTGGTGGCGGAGTAGGAGGAAATGCCGGCGTACAGCGCACGGCCCGATTTCACCGCCGTGTCGAGAGCCATCATCGTCTCCTCGACGGGGGTCTCCGGGTCGAAGCGGTGGCTGTAGAAGATGTCCACGTAGTCGAGGCCCAGCCTCGTCAGGCTCTGGTCGAGGCTGGCCAGCACGTATTTGCGACTGCCGCCACCCTGCCCGTAGGGCCCCGGCCACATGTCCCAGCCGGCCTTGGTGGAGATGACCAGCTCGTCGCGATGGGTGGCGAAGTCATCGCGCAGGTAGCGCCCGAAGTTCTCCTCGGCTCGACCGTAGGGCGGCCCGTAGTTGTTGGCGAGGTCGAAGTGAGTCACTCCGCGGTCGAAGGCACGGCGCAGGATGGCTCGCTGCGTGTCCTCGTCGCGATCGGTGCCGAAGTTCTGCCACAGGCCGAGGGAGAGCATCGGGAGTTTGAGCCCACTGTGTCCGGTGGGCCGGTAGGTCATCGTGTCGTAACGATCGACTGCCGCTTCGTAGGTCATGCAGCCAGCCTCTCAGGTCTTACCAGGCTGCGGCGTCCTGCGCCGGCCGGGCGGGTGGATCGCGTCAGGCCCGGCGGGTCTCCAGCACCCGGAACCCCTTGGCCGAGGCCAGCCGGGTCGTGGGCCACCCCTGGTCGCCGAGCCAGCGTTGGAGCGAGTCGGCGCCGAGGTTCTTGCCCACCACCATCACGGCGCGGCCCTCCGGACGCAGGCGAGGCAGCCAGGTCAGCAGTAGTTCGTGCAGCGCCTCCTTTCCGATCCGGATGGGCGGGTTGGACCAGATCTCGTCAAAGGTCATGTCGCTGGGGATCTGCGCGGCGCTCGCCGCGACGAAGCGCGAGTCGAGCCCGAGTGACGTGGCATTTTCGTTGGCCAGCAGTAACGCCCGTTCGTTGACGTCGAGACCTGTCACGTTGGCGAGCGGCACGGCCTTCGCGATGGCGAGTCCGATGACGCCGTATCCGCAGCCCAGATCGAGGAACTGGCCCTGCACCGGCGGTGGTGTCTCTCGGAAGAGCACCGCCGTGGCGTGGTCGAGGTGTCCTCGGCTGAAGACGCCCGAACCGCTGACCAGGTCCAAGCTGTGGCCCCACACCTGCGCGGTGAAGCTCTCCCGGGTGAAGGGCACCGACGGATCGGCGGAGAAGTAGTGGTCCTTATTGGTCATGTCAGGCTCCTCATGTTGCGGGCGCGGTCGGCCTGCGCGAGGAGTTCGGCTCCCTCGGGATAGCCGACCTCCTCCAGGGTCAGACCCCGGGCGGCGACGGTTTTGACACCCGGGTGACGCGTGCGTGCGGTGAGCAGTTCCAGGGCCCGGTAGGGCTGCTCGCGGCCATCACCTACCGACAGCAGGCAACCCACGAGTGAGCGGACCATGTGGTGACAGAACGCGTCGGCCACGACTCGAGCTTCCACGACCCCCGCCGGTGTCCTGGTCCATTGCAGGGCCAGCAGGGTGCGAACGGTGGTTGCGCCTTCCCGGCGCTTGCAGAAGGCAGCGAAGTCCTGGAGGCCCAGCAGCGGCTCGGAAGCGAGGTTCATCTGCTCGATATTGAGTGGTCGTGGCCAGGCGAGCACGTGGTTGCGGGTCAGTGGGTCGATCAGGTCGACGCGATCGACCAGCCGGTAGGCGTAGCGTCGCCAGGTGGCCGAGAACCGGGCGTCGAAGCCGGGTTCGACCTCCACCACTCGACGTACACGCACATCGGCCGGCAGGATGCCGTTGGCCCGACGCAGCAACGCCACCAACGGCGGCTCGTTCGATCGACCCGCGGAGACCTTGACGACCTCGGCCTCGACGTCGAAGTGCACCACTTGGCCACGCGCGTGCACGCCGGTATCGGTGCGCCCGGCGCACACGACCCGGACCTGCGGCAGTCGCAGCGCCGTGGCCAGCGCCTCCTCCAGCGTGCCCTGCACGGTGCGGTGGGAGGGCTGGACCGCCCAACCGTTGAAATCGGTGCCGTCGTAGGACAGGTCGAGCCGGATGCGCACCCGCCGATCCTAGGTGGTCAACCAGTTGGTTGACAGTCGGGGCGTGTCGGCCTACCTTTATTCAACCGAATGATTGATGAAGGTGTCGACATGACTGATCAACTGTCCCGGGTCTTCGCCGCGCTGGCCGACCCCACCCGCCGCGACATGGTGACCCGGCTGAGCGTCGCCGACGCCACCGTCGGCGACCTGGCAGCGCCGTACGACGTGAGCCTGCAGGCCGTGTCCAAGCACCTCAAGGTGCTCGAGGAGGCGGGACTGGTCAGCCGCAGCAGGCAGGCTCAGCGTCGGCCGGTCCACCTGCAAGCCGAGGTCTTCGACCTGATGACCGCATGGATCGAGCGCTACCGCCAGCAGGCCGAGGAGCGGTTCAGCCGTCTTGACGCCGTGCTGGCCCAGATCACCACCACCGAGACCGACACCCGCCAGGAAGGAACCGCATCATGACCACTACCGCCACTCGCTACCCGCAGGCCTCGATCGAGGCCGACCCGGATATCCCGGCCGTGCACATCTGGCGGGATTTCGCCGCTACCCCCGAGCAGCTGATGAGGGCGCACACCGACCCGGAACTGTTCCGACAATGGATCGGACCCGACTCGATCCCCACCGAGATCGACCATTGGGACTGCCGGACCCTCGGGGCCTACCGCTACGTCGGGAAACGCGACGGCGAGGAGTACGCCTTCCGCGGCACCTTCCCCCACGTCGGGGAGAACAGGATCGTCCAGACCTTCTGTTGGGAAGCCATGCCGGAGGCGATCGCCCTGGAGACGTTGACGTTCGAGGATCTCGGCGACGGACGGACCCGACTGCACGCCGTCTCGCTGTGCGACTCCTTCGAGGGCCGTGACGCCATGTTGTCGAGCGGCATGGACACCGGCATCCACGAGGGCTACGCCAACCTCGACCGGTTGCTCGCGCGATGACCCTGCCCGAGGACCCCGTCGAGCGACACCGCCAGGTGGCGGCCACGTTCGCCGAGCGGGTCGCCGCGACCCGCGACTGGCAGGCGCCCGCCCCGGTGGCGGACTGGACGGCCCGCGACATCGTGAGCCATCTGGTCGAGTGGTTCGCGGGGTTCTTGGCCGCCGGTGGGATCACTCTGCCGGCGGGGCCGGCCGTCGCCGACGACCCGGTGGCGGCCTGGCGCTATCGCACGGGCGCCGTACAAGAACTCCTCGAGAGACGGGGCGATGAGTCCTTCAGCCACCCCTACGCCGGCACCCATCGGTTGGCCGACGCCATCGATCGCTTCTACACCGCCGACGTCTTCATGCACACCTGGGACCTCGCGATCGCGACCGGCCAACCGCCGACCCTCGACGAGGAGTTCGCGATGACGCTGCTCCACGGCATGCAGCAGATGGAGGAGGTACTCCGCGCCTCGGGGCAATACGGCGCCCCCGTCCCGGTCGCGGACGACGCCCCCGCCGCCGATCGCCTGATGGGGTTCATCGGCCGCGGTGTTGCGCGCTGGTCCCCCGGTTAACCGGGGGATTGGACTCTTCTGGGGTGTTGCAGCCCCCCAGAAGATGACGCAAACCCCGAGAGGTCCACCCGCGGGGAGGGGCCACCGCGTCCGGGGGCGTACGCCGCGGGGTACCGCGCTGGTCCCCCGGTTAACCGGGGGATTGGAAACTTCTGGGGTGTTGCAGCCCCCCAGAAGATGACGCAAACCCCGAGAGGTCCACCGCCGAAGGGGCCACCACCTCCGAGTGTGTACGCCGCGGAGTACCCCACCGCCGCAGCCATGACCCGGATCAGGTGAGGTCGCTACGGGCAGGCGGATCGGCGCCCGGGCGACCGACCGTGACAGCCGCGGCCCGGGCCGCGAAGTGCAGCACAGCCCGCCAGTCAGTGGGTTCCAGCGCAGCCAGCCGCAACGAGGCCGCCGCCCCGATCACCCCTCGACTCCACAGTCCGTCGACCAGTGCCGCCGTGACGGTGTCACCGGCCCCGATCGTGTCCACGACTTCGACCCGCACTGCAGCAACGGTCTCCTCGCTGGTGCCGCCGAACCAGGTCACACCCTCGCTCCCCCGCGTCACCACCACGGCTCCGGTCCGGCCCAGGAGGAGTTCGTCGGCCACCTCGCGCAGGCTCCGGCCCGGCCACAGCGCCGCCAGGTCCTCGTCGCTGGCTTTCACCACGTCGGCCAGCCCAGCCATCTGTGTTGCCCGGGCGACAACGGACTCGCCGGTCCCGGTGATCACCGGACGGGCATTGAGGTCGAAGACCGTCAGCACCTGCTTCCCCATGCTCGCGACCAGCGCGGCCACGTCGTCAGCGCCGGGCGCGAGCGCGGCACCGAGTGAGCCGTAGACCAGGACCGCTGGCAGCACCCCGGAGCCCAGGGACGTCACCGGCAGCCGCCATCCGATCTCGAACTCGTAGCTGGCCGAACCGTCCTCGGCGAGGGCAGCCACGGCAGTGGCGGTGTGTTCGAGCACCAGCGGATCGACTGCGAGGCGTACGCCGTTCGCGCTCAGGTGGGTGGCCAGCAGCCGCCCATACCGATCGGGCGCCCAGGCACTGGCGAACCAGGTCTCGCGACCCAGCCGCCTCAAGGCGACCGCGGCGTTGGCGCAGGACCCTCCGGCATGTGCGCGCACTTCCTGGCCCGGACCCTTGACGACGTCCACCAGGGCCTCGCCCACTACGAGGGCAACTTCTCGCATGGCCACCGTTCTACCACCGGACGCCGAAGGGCCCGCCACCCCAGCGGGGTGACGGGCCCTTCGTTGAAGCCGTGTGGCTAGTTCACTCGCCTGCGCGGGTGAAGCCGGCTGCCTCGGCGGACTCAACCGAGTCGAACCACACCTCAGCGACCGTCTGGGCGTACCACTGGCTCTCGGGCTCGTGGAACTTCATCGAGTCCTCGTTGCCCTTGATCGCGAAGCCCTCGGGGGCTTCGTCGGCGTTCTCCATCGGAACGTGCGAGCCGTCGTACTTGCCCGCGGTGCCGCCGGTGGTCTCTTCGAAGACCTCCGGGTCAACACCTTCGGCCACCTCGACCGGCGCCGGAGCGGCGGCAGCGGCGGTGGTCTTCTTCGACGAGGCAGCCTTGGGGCTGTAGGCCTCGGTCACCAGTTCGATGACCGCCATGGGGGCGTTGTCGCCCTTGCGGGGCCCGATCTTGGTGATCCGGGTGTAGCCACCCGGACGCTCGGCGAAGGTGGGCGCGATCTCCGTGAAGAGCACGTGCACGACGGTCTTGTCGCGGATGGTCTTCATGACCTCGCGACGGTTGTGCAGGTCGCCGCGCACTGCCTTGGTGATCAGCTTCTCCGCGTACGGACGCAGCATCCGCGCCTTGGCCTCGGTGGTGGTGATCCGGCCGTGCTCGAAGAGCGCAGTCGCAAGGTTGGCGAGGATGAGGCGCTGGTGCGCCGGGCTGCCACCGAAACGGCGGCCCTTCTTGGGCTGAGGCATGTCACTTCTCGTTTCTCTCGGGCCGTGTCAGGTACCCGGGTAGACGGCCGACGGTTGCCGGCCGGTTTGATTTCAGTACTGCTCGTCCTCGACGAACGCGTCGTCGTCGTCATCGCCGTAGGCAGCCAGGGCCGCCTGCGGGTCGAAGCCCGGCGCGCTGTCCTTGAGCGAGAGGCCCATCTCGACCAGCTTGGCCTTGACCTCGTCGATCGACTTGGCGCCGAAGTTGCGGATGTCGAGCAGGTCCTGCTCCGAGCGCGAGATGAGCTCACCCACGGTGTGGATGCCCTCACGCTTGAGGCAGTTGTAGGAACGAACCGTCAGCTGCAGGTCTTCGACCGGCAGCGCCAGGTCGGCGGCCAACTGCTCGTCGACCGGCGAGGGACCGATGTCGACGCCCTCGGCCTCGACATTGAGCTCACGGGCCAGACCGAACAGCTCGACCAGGGTCTTTCCGGCCGAGGCGATCGCGTCGCGGGGACGGATCGACGGCTTGGTCTCGACGTCGATGACGAGCTTGTCGAAGTCGGTGCGCTGCTCGACACGGGTCGCCTCGACCTTGTAGGTCACCTTCAGCACGGGGCTGTAGATCGAGTCGACCGGCATCCGGCCGATCTCGTTGTCGGCGCCCTTGTTCTGGACGGCCGAGACGTAGCCGCGGCCACGCTCCACGACCAGCTCCATCTCCAGCTTGCCCTTGTCGGACAGCGTGGCGATCCGCAGGTCGGGGTTGTGCACCTCGACGCCGGCGGGGGGCGCGATGTCGGCGGCCGTGACGGCGCCGGCACCAGACTTGCGCAGGTACATCGTGACCGGCTCGTCGTGCTCGGAGGAGACGACCAGGTTCTTGAGGTTGAGGATGATCTCGGTGACGTCCTCGGTGACGCCCTCAATGGTCGAGAACTCGTGGAGAACGGTGTCGACCTTGATGCTGGTGACCGAGGCCCCCGGGATCGAGGACAGCAGGGTACGACGCAGCGAGTTGCCGAGCGTGTAGCCGAAACCGGGCTCCAACGGCTCGATGACGAAGCGCGAGCGGAACTCGTCGACTGTCTCTTCGGACAGGGTCGGGCGCTGAGCGATAAGCACTGATTTTCCTTCCCGGATCCAACCTCAATTTGATGGACCCGAACGCACGTGAAAGGGAGTCGGTGACCGCTCGAGAGCGGCCACCGACAAGGGATTACTTCTTGGAGTAGAACTCGACGATCAGCTGTTCCTGGACCGGCAGGTCGATCTGCGCGCGGACCGGGACCGAGTGCACGAGGATGCGCATCCGGCTCGGGAGTGCCTGCAACCACGCCGGGACGTGGCGCTCGCTGTGGGTTTCACGAGCGACGATGAACGGCGTCATCTCCAGCGACTTCTCGCGCACATCGATGATGTCGTGAGCCGAGACCTGGAAGCTGGGGATGTCGACCTTCTGGCCGTTGACCAGGAAGTGGCCGTGCACGACGAGCTGGCGAGCGGCGCGACGGGTCCGGGCGAAGCCGGCCCGGTAGACGACGTTGTCCAGACGGCACTCGAGGAGCTGCAGCAGGTTGTCACCGGTCTTGCCCTGGCGACGGTTGGCTTCCTTGTAGTAACGCAGGAACTGCTTCTCCATCACGCCGTAGGTGAAGCGAGCCTTCTGCTTCTCGCGAAGCTGGAGCAGGTACTCGCTCTCCTTGATGCGGCCGCGGCCGTGCATGCCGGGCGGGTAGGGACGCTTCTCGAAGGCGGAGTCGCCGCCGACGAGGTCGACACCGAGACGGCGCGACTTGCGGCTCATGGGTCCGATGTAACGGGCCATGTCAGTCTCTCTTTCTCAGTCTCGGGTCAGACGCGCCGGCGCTTGGGCGGGCGGCATCCGTTGTGGGGAGTGGGCGTGACGTCCTGGATGGTGCCGACCTCGAGGCCGATGGCACCCAGTGAGCGGATCGCCGTCTCGCGGCCCGAGCCCGGACCCTTGACGAAGACGTCGATCTTCTTCATGCCGTGGTCCATGGCGCGGCGGCCAGCGGCCTCCGCAGCCATCTGCGCCGCGAACGGCGTGGACTTGCGCGAGCCCTTGAAACCGACGGTGCCGGCAGATGCCCAAGCAATCACAGCGCCCGTGGGGTCCGTGATGGTGACGATGGTGTTGTTGAACGTGCTCTTGATGTGGGCTTCGCCCTGAGCAATGTTCTTCTTCTCCTTGCGGCGCACCTTGGTGGCGCGGCTCTTGGGAGGCATAGATTATCTCCTATGAGGTTCTGGTCTGGAAGCTTCGTGGAAGAGCTGGTGAGCAACGCGCAGAGCGCGTCGGATCACTTGGTCTTCTTCTTGCCGGCAACAGTGCGCTTGGGACCCTTGCGGGTACGCGCGTTGGTCTTGGTGCGCTGACCGCGGACCGGGAGGCCCATGCGGTGGCGACGACCCTGGTAGCTGCCGATCTCGATCTTGCGACGGATGTCGGCCTGGACCTCGCGACGGAGGTCACCCTCGATCTTGAAGTTGGCTTCAATCGCATCGCGAAGCTTGACCAGTTCCTCATCACCCAACGTGTGCACGCGAGCGTTCGGGTCAACCCCGGTCTCCGCGAGCAGCTGCTGGGAGCGAGTACGGCCAATGCCGTAGATGTAGGTGAGTGCGATCTCGATGCGCTTGTCACGCGGAAGATCAACACCAACGAGGCGTGCCATGTGGCGTTTCCTTGTCTGTTGTTCGCAGTGGTTTCTGGTCGTGTCGCGTCCCATCCCGCCTCGGGTGGGCCCCGGCCAGTGCTCCGGAGGTGACTTCGGACAGGGAGTTCCCTGGCCTAGCGATCACGTTGTGGTGGTGCGTTGTGTACGTCGGGTTCTGCTGTTGAGCTTGAGCTCAACCCTGCCGCTGCTTGTGGCGCGGGTTCTCGCAGATGACCATGACGCGACCGTGGCGACGGATGACCTTGCACTTCTCGCACATCGGCTTGACGCTCGGGTTGACCTTCATGTCAACGTCTTCCTTGCTCTCGGCTGGTTACTTGTAGCGGTAGACGATCCGACCTCGGGTGAGGTCGTAGGGAGAAAGCTCCACCACTACGCGGTCCTCGGGGAGGATCCGGATGTAGTGCTGGCGCATCTTGCCGCTGATGTGGGCGAGCACCTTGTGTCCGTTGGTCAACTCGACCCGGAACATGGCATTCGGTAGGGCCTCCACGACGGTGCCCTCGAGCTCGATCACGCCTTCTTTCTTCGGCATGTCCTCCACAATCTGTTGTTCGGTCTTCTACCGTTGAACTCCGCTCCACGGGTGTGGAACGGGTCGGCCCGCGAACCTCCGGTCAGACCGGTGGACCTCGTGCGGTGGACCTTGGTGACTCATCCCAGGCACGTCGCGACCCGCTCCTGCGAGCAAGTCATGGGTGTCGAGGTAGCCGCGAGGCACCGTAAATCACAACCCACGTTGGGCCGACACGCCAGTTTAGTCGGACGTCGGATCAAAAGACCAATCAGTGCGAGCGGCGTCGCAACGACGTCAGGCTGATCGCGGCGAGCCATCGCTGACGACGGCCGACGGCGAGGGACATGGCCCGGCGCTCGGCCTCGACATTCTCCCAGAAGACAGCAGCGGCGTCCGCTTCTGGGACCCTGGGGCCGAAGACGTAACCGTCGGCGCGGCGCGCCAGGGCTGGGGCCAGCTCGGAGCCGAGGCTTCCCGACTGCTCCCGACGGGTGACACCGGGCCCCAACGGCACGGTCTGCCCCAGGTCGCGGGCGTGGTCGACGAGCTCACGCCAGGCCCCGACGAAGCGGGCCGAGACGGAGGCCACGTTGCGTCGCCGCTGTCGACGCAGCATCTTGAGAGCGATGATGGCCGCGAGGATGGCCGCCAACAGCACCAGTGGGCCACCGACGTATTTGCCGACGAAGACGACCCAGCCAGGCAGGCTCTCGACCAACGAGGGGGCCTCGTCCTGCGACACCTTGTCGGCCTTGCGCTCCTTGAGTTCGGCGTCACTCGGGTCGCCGGCGTCGGACGGCGGCGGTATGGGCGCCGGTGGGGGAACGAAGGTTCCGCTCATCTCGGTGTTGGTTTCGGGCAACTGCTCGGCCGGGGGCGTATCCGACATGAACCGCTCCGTGGCCAGTGTGCGCCACGTTCCGTCGGCTGCCAGCAATTCGACCCAGGCGGAAACATCGGCGCCGGTGACGACACCACCGTCGGGAACGACGGCGCCCAGCACGACGCGGGCGGGAACGCCGACCTCGTTGGCCAACAGTGCCATCACCGCGGCGTACTGCTCGTCGTTGCCCACCATCTGCTGGGCGTTGATGAACTGATCGGCCAGCCGACGGATGCTGTGGCCCGCGTGGTAGAACTGCTCGGCCTTGAGAACGCCGTCTGAGTACTTGCCCTCGGCCTTGAGGCGGGCAGCGATCGCCAGCACCCGACCCATCGGGGTGGCGGCATCGCTCGACCAGTCGATGGCTGGTGTCTTGAGGAACCCGGTGCCGGTCGGCGTCGCGAACAGTGTCGAGGAAGCAAGCGTCTCGGCGTCCACCTCGTCCCGAGGTTGGATGGCGGTAAACGCATAGGTGTCGCCCTCATGGACGCCGGACGGTACGACGGCCGTGGACGAGGCCAGGTTGTAGCGGAACGATTCGGCCTTCGTCGCGGGATCACCCAGCCCGAATTTCAGGCTCTGGAGCGCTCCGATGGTCGGCAGCCAGACACCGTCGTAGCCCTTGCCGATAGTCACCGAGGCAGTGACCTGTTCCCCCTCCGCCGGATTGTCGATCGTGGAGGAGACTCGTTGGAAGGAGTCGTCGGCGGCACCGGGCAGGGCATCGTTGGACGCGCCCCAGACCATCCCGTCATAGCTGTCCATGGCCGCGAACCGCACCCGTGACCCGATCGGCGCACCATCGATGGTGAACAGCGGCGTGTCATGGACGTTGGCTGGATCGGGTTTGCCGAGCGGATCGACGTATTTGCGGAAGCCCGCGAGTGGGGAGGGGTAACGGCCGATGTCGAAGGGCGGCTCGACCCAACTCCGCACCACGGTGCGACCCTCGTCGCTGCTGCCGGTCACCAGGGCGCTGACCGGCACCGCCATCGCCGAGGCCAACAACACCAGCCCCGTAGCGAACGCCACCCGGCTCCAGCCCGACGCACCGCCGTGAACCGTGGCCGAGGCACGTCGAGCCCGAATGGCCAACCAGCCGAGGGCCGCTGCGGCGAAGGCTGCGCCCTGCACCAGGATCGACTGCGGATGCCGCACCCCGAGCAGGATCACGGTGATCAGCACCATCAGCAGCCCGACCACGGGCAGCATCGCCGTGACCCAAGACCGCCTGACGTGCACCCGGCTCAGCATGGTGCCGAGCACACCGGCCACCAGTCCGAGCAGCCACGGCAGCACGAGCAGCGGTCCGTCGCCGTCCACCGGCGGCAACGTGGTCACGAGATCCTTCCAGCCGAAGATGGCCTGGTCGAGGAGGGCGCCGAGCGTGGCACCACCCGGCACGAACGCGGTGTCGCCGGCCGAGCGCAGACACAGCGGCCCGCCGAGCACGAAGAACAGCAGCGTCGCGATCACGACGGGAGCGATGGTCGGCCATCCGAGGCTTCGCGTCAGGTGGGCGACCAACACGCCCAGCACGACACCGAGAGCGCCGATGACCAGGAACGTCCACCCCGTGAAGGAGGTGGCGAAGCCACTGAGGGCCAACACGCTGAGGACCACGACGAAGCCGAGGTCGATCCCGGTTGCGACGTCGGGACGCAGCGGGTTGCGTCGCGACCGGGTGGCGGTGTCGACATGACTCATCGCACGCTCCACCGCAGGAGTCCGCCGAGGTCTTCCTTCTGCGCCAGGTGCAGCACCGGTAGGCCACCGGTCTCGGTCACGCGGCTGACGCCGGAGGGGTCGAGCAGGATCGCGTAGCGCCGGACCTCGGGCGGGAAGGCAGCCGCGGCTCGCAGCAGGTCGGTGAACTCGGTCCCGACTCCACCGATCAGGAAGAGCAGACTGCAGTCGGGGGCGGCCTGCGTCGCCCGACGCCCGGCCGCCACGATGCCGGTCGTCCCGTGGCTGGCGCGGCACACGGCATCGAGGGCCAGGTGCCCGTCGATGCCGGTCGAAGCGGTCGGTCCGCAGACGAATGAGACGTCGAACTCATCGATGACGGCCCGTACGGCGATCGAGGCTGCGACCGACATCGCCGACTCGAAATCCTCCGAAGCCTGCCACGAGGACTCGAGGTCGTCGACCACGATGGCGGCGTGACTGCGACGGGTGTCGAGATACTGGCGCACCAGCAGACTGGCATCCCCGGTGGAGGCCATCACCTTGGCCGAGGACCGCCAGTGGATGTGTCGCAGGTCGTCGCCCGGCACATACTCGCGCAGGGCATGGAAGGCCAGATCGCTCTGCGAGATGGCATCGGTCGTGACACCTTCCAGATCTCGCAGCAGTCCGGCCCCGAGCGAGTCCAGTGCCACCATCGGGGGGCGAACGAGCACCTCACGCACGGGGGTCCAAACCACGTCGCGGGAGAGGATGCCGATCGGGTCGCCGCGGCGAGTGGTGGCCGGCCCTACCCGGACGACACCCCGATGCTCGGTGCGGATCGTGAAGGCCTCCTCGTGCCGCGCGCCGGGCGACAACGAGCCGATGCCGTAGCGGTGCACCGAGGAGCCGACCGGCACCTCAAGCGTGGTCGGGAGCAACCGTCCTGAGGCGATGTTGGTCACGACGATGCCCGCCGCTACCGCGTCCCCCGCGGCGACCCGGTCGGGCTCGAGGCGCAGATCCACGTCGACGTTGGTGCGCCCGAAGAGGAACGGCACGGCCAAGGCGAGCAACAGCAGACACGCAGCAGCGATCACGGCCAGCTCACGCCACTGCGCGAGCGTGGCGACATACATCGCCGCGAGACCGATGCCCAGGATCAGCCACCCCACGGGGCGAACGATCCTCAGCGTCTGCGTGAACCTCTCCATCGCGCGGCTCAGGCCACCCGGTCGGTGGGCGGCGCGACGGCGTCGAGCAGGCGTCCGATGACGGTCTGAACGCTGACGCCACTGAACTGCGCCTCGGCGTCGAGCAGCAGTCGGTGCGAGAGCACCGGCTCCGCCAGCTCCTTGATGTCATCGGGTACGACGTGGTCACGGGCGTCGGCCGCAGCCCAGGTCTTGGCCACCCGGACCATGGCCAGGCAGCCACGAGGCGAGAGACCGAGCTTGACGTGCGGCTGGCGACGCGACTCCTCGGCCAACTCGGCGACGTACCCGATCACCGCCGGGTCGACGTAGACCTGATCGGCGAGCTCGCTCATCTGCGAGATGGTGGCAGCCGTGATCACCGGCTCCACCAGCGAGGCCCGATCACGCACGGCGGCGTTGACGAGCAGCTCGACGGTGGCTTGGCGGTCGGGGTATCCGACCGAGGTCTTCATCAGGAACCGGTCGAGCTGCGCCTCGGGCAACCGGTAGGTGCCGGCCTGCTCGATCGGGTTCTGCGTAGCGATCACGAGGAAGGGCCGTCCGACGTGGTGGGCGACGCCGTCCACCGTTACGCGGGACTCCTCCATCACCTCGAGCAGGGCCGACTGGGTCTTGGGGGAGGCTCGGTTGATCTCGTCGGCGAGCACGATCGTGTGGAAGATCGGGCCGGGATGGAACTCGAAGGTGCCCTTGTGCTGGTCGTAGACCGTCACCCCGGTGACGTCCGAGGGCAACAGGTCGGGGGTGAACTGGATCCGTGCGTGCGATCCCTGCACGGTATTGGCCAGCGCCCGAGCGAGCATCGTCTTGCCGGTTCCGGGGACGTCCTCGATCAGGAGATGACCCTCTGACAGCAGGCAGGTCAGGGCGAGGCGTACGACGTGGCGCTTGCCCAGCACCGCCTTATCCATGTTGTCGCTCATCTGGTCGAAGGTCTGCTTGAACCAGTCAGCCTGCTCGTGCGAGATGGTCATCAGCGAATCAGTTCCTCTGGTGTCGTGGTGGGGCTAGGAGTAGGAGGCTGTCACCAAGTGACGTCGGTACTGGCCGAGCGGAGTCCTGACCAGCACGTGACATTGAACGTCTCGTTCTTCCAGCCGTAGTAGTAGGACGTGCGGGCCGTCCCCTCTGCAGGCAAGCCGAAAGCGGAGTAGTTGCCACGTATACCGCCGGTGAACTGACACGCCACCGGGCCGCCGAAGTTCGCAGTAGTGATGGCCACGAAGGCACAGGAGTCGTGCAAGCAGGGGTAGGGGGAATAGTCGCCACTCTGGCAAGGAGTGTCTCCACCCCCGTCGTTGCAGACCACCCGCGAAGCCACGATGGCTGGTGGGGGCCGGTCCCCGGATCTGGCGCGGTTCTCCCCCACGACCTCGCCCCGAGTGGCAGGTGCGTCGTCGAAGACTCGTACCGAGATTCTGACCTCTTGCTCGTAGTCCGCGGCGGTGATCGACTCGGTCTGGATGCTGAACGCCCCCGTCACCCCGGGACGCACGGACCGCAGCGGATACCCCTCGATCTGGTAGTTGACCATCACCGGGTCACCGTTGGCATTTCCGGTGATCACCCAGAAGACGTTCTTGCCGTTGACGACCGG
>JARICB010000140.1 GCA_029264225.1 Nocardioides sp.
GAAGTCGGTCATCGACAGTTCGTTGGACTCCAACGCCATCCGGTCGGCTTCCCAGTCGTCACCGGTGGTGTCGCTCACGACGCTGTCGGGCGACGAGCCGGCGAGCAGCACGCCCGACTCCTCGAAGGTCTCGCGCACGGCCGCGCACACGAGCGCCCGGGCCAATGCCGGTTCGCAGCCCAGCGTCGTGGCCCAGGAGTCGACCGACGGGCCGGCCCAGGCGAGGTCCTCGGCGAAGTCGCGTGAATCCACGCCACCCCCGGGGAAGACGCACATGTCTGCGGCGAACGCCATCGACAGGTGTCGGCGCAGCAGGTAGAGCTCCGGGCCCGACGCACCGTCGCGCATCAGCACGACGGTGGCGGCGTTGCGCGGTTCGACCGGTGTGGCGTCACCGCTCGCATAGGCGTGCGCCTGCTCGACGATGTGTTGCGGGACCGGCATCCGGCTCAGGCCAGGCATTCAGTCAGCGACCTCGACGATGAGCTCGATCTCGACGGGTACGTCGAGGGGGAGCACGGTAACGCCGACCGCGGAGCGCGCATGCTTGCCGGCGTCGCCGAAGACCTCGGCGAGGAACTCCGAGGCGCCGTTGGCGACCTTGGGCTGCCCGGTGAAGTCGGGAGTGGAGGCGACGAAGACGACGACCTTCACGATCCTGGTGATGTTGTCGAGCGAGCCGATCTCGGCCTTGATCGCGGCGAGCGCATTCAGCGCACACTGGCGGGCACAGTCATAGCCCTGCTCGTCGGAGACCGCACCACCGAGCTTGCCGACCGCGATCATCTCGCCGTCGCGCGCAGGAAGCTGCCCGGCGGTGAAGACGAGGTTGCCGGTGCGCACCGTCGGAAGGTAGGCCGCCACCGGGGCGACGACCTCGGGGACGCGGATCCCCATCGCCCCAAGCGTCGCCTCGGCGCCCATCAGGACGCCTGCGGACGCTTCAAGAAGGCGACCAGGCCGCCCTGGGCGTTGGTGTGGATGGCGACGAGCTCCCAGCCGTCCTGGCCGAAGTTGTTGAGCATCAGCGCCTCGTTGTGCAGCGGAATGGGCGCAACTTGGTATTCCCAGATCGTCATGGTCCGACCCTACTCAGGCCGCCCTGCCCACGCACCGAGGGGCGGCTCAGGAGGTGGCGGCCAGCAGCCGCAGGGTCTCCTCGCGCGCGGGCGCCGACTGGGCCGGGGTGCCGCTGAAGGCACCGGCCACGGGGTGCACCATCACCTCGTCGACGTCGAACTCGGCGGCCAGAGCGGTGATCCGGTCGCGAGCAGCGGCCGGCGCGTCCACGATCCAGCGCCGCAGCATCGCCTCGGCGAGCGACTCGTGCGCCGCCGCGACCGGGTGTGCCTCGGCCTCCTCGATCAGCCGCTGGGCGGCCAGCCGGCCGCCGGTGCGCAGCGCGATCATCGCCTGCACCTGGGGCAGTGCCAGCCGACGGGCCTCGTCAGCGGTCTCGGCGACGGCCACGTTGGCCGTCAGGAAGGTGCGCGGCTCCGGGTGCTCCTCGCTGGGCTGGTACGTCGACCGGTACAGGTTGAGGGCCTCGGCAGTGCCCTGGCCCGCGAAGTGGTGGGCGAAGACGTAGGGAAGCCCGCGAGCGGCTGCCAGTCGGGCGGAGTAGTCGGAGGAGCCGAGCAACCAGATCATCGGCACCGAAGCGGCGCTCGGGGTGGCCCGCAGCGGCTCGCGGCGGCCACCGACCGACATCTCGACACCCTCGGGGTGCATCAGCGTCGCCACGTCGGAGACATATTGCGGGAACTGGGCCACGGCGTCATCGGCAGCAGTGGTGGCACCGCCGCGCAGCACGTAGCGGGTCAACATGTCAGTGCCCGGGGCCCGACCGATGCCGAGATCGATCCGCCCGGGGAA
Source organism: Nocardioides sp. (assembly GCA_029264225.1). Lineage (GTDB taxonomy): Bacteria > Actinomycetota > Actinomycetes > Propionibacteriales > Nocardioidaceae > Nocardioides. The sequence goes on from JARICB010000140.1 coordinate 1,876, forward strand.
GGCGGCCTCCAGCAGCGCGAACTGCTCGGCAATCACCAACGGCTCGTGGTTGGGAAGCATCACCCCACCGGAGCCGACCCGGATCTGGGTCGTGGCAGCGGCCAGCATCGCGATCAACACCGGGGGGTTCGTCGCAGCGACGGCCGGCATGTTGTGGTGCTCGGCCACCCAGTAGCGGTGCAGGCCGAGCCCGTCGGCCACCTGGGCCAAGGATCGCGAGGCGGCGACCGCGTCGGCGCTGGTCTGGTCGGTGCGTACCGGCACGAGGTCGAGGACAGAAAGAATGGGAAGACTCACACCACCCGCAGCGTCTGAGCGCACGGCGATATTCCGGCGTTCAGGCAATTGAGCACAACCGTGCTGGAGGTCATAGCGTCTGGGGGTGACAACATCGACCGGTCGCCGTGAGGGCGTCTTCTCCTCCACCTACGCCGCCACGTCGGTCGGGATGGTCTCGCTGATCGCCTTCGTCGCGTTCGAGGCCATGGCGGTGGCCACGGTGATGCCGACGGTGGCCCGCGACCTCGCTGGTGTCGCCCTGTTCGCGCTCGCCTTCGCCGCTCCGCTCGCGAGCGGTGTGGTCGGCATGGTCGCGGCCGGGATGTGGAGCGACCGTCGCGGGCCGGCAGTTCCCCTGGTCGTGTCGATGGTGCTGTTCTCCCTGGGTCTGGTGATCTGTGGTCTGGCGCCCACGATGGAGATCCTGGTGGCGGGTCGGGTAGTCCAGGGACTCGGCGGCGGCGCCCTCATCGTCGGCGTCTACGTCGTGGTCGGGCTGGTCTTCCCACCCCGTCTCCAGCCCTCGATCTTCGCGGCCTTCGCGGCCGCGTGGGTGCTGCCCGCACTGTTCGGCCCCGCACTGGCAGCCTTCATCTCCCACGCCGTGGGGTGGCGTTGGGTCTTCCTGGGCGCCGTCGTGCTGGTCGTCCTGGCAGCGCTGCTTGTCGCCCCCGCCCTTCGTCGGCCGGTCGAGACGACCCCGGGCACACCCGCCCCGAGGTCGCGGCTGCTCTGGGCGGTGGTCGGTGCCGCCGCCGTGCTCGCCTTCGAACTGCTCGGTTCGGGAGATGCCGTCGCCGTCGCACTCGCGGCGGTCGCCTTCGTCCTGGTTCTGCTCGCGCTGCGCCGGCTGCTGCCGGTCGGCACCCTGTCTTCCCGCCGCGGCCTGCCAGCCGTCATTGCCACCCGCGGCCTGATCAGTGCGGCCTTCTTCTGCGGCGAGGCCTACATCGTTTTCGTGCTCCAGGAGCAGTGGGGGATCAGCGCCGGTGGCGCCGGGATCGCCCTGACCTGCGTCGGCATCGTGTGGGCGGGCGCCAGCCAGCTCCAGGCGCGCCTGGGCGAGCGGGTCAGCGACGCCACCGCGATCCACACAGGCTCCAGCCTGGTCCTCCTCGGGTTGGTCTGCCTGGCCCTGGTGGTGTGGCTCGACGTGTCACCAGTCCTGGCCGGGGCGTCCTACGTGTTCGCCGGCGCGGGGATGGGATTCGCCTACCCGCGGCTGAGCGTGTCGATGTTGGCCGCCTCCACCGTCGCCGACCGCGGCTTCAACTCATCCGCCCTCTCGATCGCCGATTCGCTCGGCGCCGCCCTGGCGCTGTCGATCTCCGGTGTCGCCTTCACGATCGCCGGCCGCAACGGCCTCGACCCGTTCGTCGTGGTCTTCGCGCTTGCGGTGCTGGTGGGCGTGCTCGCCGTCTTCACCGCCGGCCGGGTGGCCGTTGCGCAGCAGCAGCCCGCGGCCTGACCGCGCGCAGATTCCTCGGCCCGGGTCATCCGCCCAACTTCCAGCTGGCCAGCACCCGACAGTCGCCGGATTCATACCAAGCCAGCTGCAGCTCACGCACGCGCGTACGGGTCGGCACGGCGGCGCCGAGCAGCCGACGGGTCGAGGGGAGATCGACCGCGTCGCTGGCCAGGTCCAGGGTCAGGTGCGGTACGACGCGCGGGTAGGCGCCGGCATACGGCGGGCAGGTCGGAAAGGCCTCGACCAGCCGCGCAGTCAGGTCAAGGAACGGCGCCTGCGGTTCCGGACACACATAGATGATCCCGTCGCCGAACTGCCCGAGCGTCTGCAGCGCGGCATCGACGGGCGCCGTGGCTGCGGCGATCTCCGCTACCCGAGCCAGGTCGGAGATCGATGGGTCGGCCAGGAACGGGCCGAGCGCGGTGATGTGGGCGTGGGCAAACCTCGGGTCCGCGGAGAGGAAGCCCTCGTCATAGTGACGGGTGCGGGCCACGACGAACTCCTCGAGCTCGGGAACCGGCAGCTGGAGGACCGAGTGACCACGCACCGGCCCAGCCTTCCAGACCGCTCGGACGCCTCGTATCGTGACCAGCAAGCACAGCCGAGCCCGGGAGCGACTTGTCCTCTCATCTCCCGTCACGCATCACACCCCCGGACCCGACCTTCGCCGCGGCTGCCGCTGAGCGCCTGGCTGCCCTTGCCACCCCACCCGGCGCGCTCGGCCGCCTCGGCGATGCCGCAGTGTGGATCAGCGCCGCCCAGGGTCAGGTGCCGCCGCAGCCGCTGAGCAATGTCCGGCTGGTGATCTTCGCCGGCGACCACGGGGTGGCACAGCATGGTGTGTCGGCCTACCCGCCCGAGATCACCGGCGCGATGGTGCGGGCCTTCGTCGCCGGCCGGGCCGGGGTGTCGGCACTGGCCGCCGCCCACGACGTACACGTGCGGATCCTCGACCTCGGTGTCGACGCCGATCTGAGCGATCTGCCGACCGACGTGAGTGCCCACAAGGTGCGCAGCGGGAGTGGACCTATCCACCTCGAGGACGCGCTGACCTCCGAGCAGACGCAGCAAGCGATCGGCGTCGGACGCCTGGTCGCCGCCGAGGAGATCGCCGCCGGCGCTCAACTGCTCATCAGCGGCGACATGGGGATCGGCAACACCACGCCGGCCGCAGCCATGATCGCCGCCACCCTCGGTCTCCCCGCTGAGGAGGTCACGGGCCGCGGCACCGGCATCGATGACGCCACCTGGAGCCACAAGCGCGACGTCGTGCAGCAGGCCCTCGACCGGACCGCCGATCGCACCTGCGACCCGATCGAGACCCTGACCGCGCTCGGCAGCGCCGACCTCGCCGCGACGACCGGCTACCTGCTGGCAGCCGCCGAGGCTGGGGTGCCGGTGCTCCTCGATGGCCTGATGTCGGTGGCGTGCGCGCTCATCGCGGAGCAGATCGCGCCCGGCGCCACCGCCTGGTACGCCGCAGGCCACCGCTCCACCGAAGCCGCCCAGTCGCTGGCCCTCGACAAGCTCGGCCTCGAGCCGCTGCTCGACCTCGGGCTCCGGCTCGGGGAGGGCTCGGGCGCCGTCGCCGCCGTGCCGGTCCTCCGCTCCGCCATCGCAGTGCTGCGAGACGTCGCACTGCTCTCGGAACTGATGGGGCCAGCCTGAACACGCTGCGCGACGGCTCGCTGCTGGCCCTCGGCACCCTGACCGCCATCCCCGTCCCGCCGCCGGATCGGGTCGACCGGGGCACGGCCCGCGCGGCGATGGTGCTCGCCCCGCTGGCGGCCCTGCCGCTCGGCGGACTGGTCGCCCTGATCTGCCTCGCCGGAGGCCGGCTCGGCCTGCACCCGTTGGCGGTAGCAGTTACTGCCATCGCGCTGCTGGCCCTCGGCAGTCGGGCGCTGCACTGGGACGGCCTCTCCGACACGGCCGACGGGCTCACGGCGTCCTACGACGCCGAGCGTTCGCTGGCAGTGATGAAGTCGGGCACCTCCGGGCCCGCAGGTGTGGTGGCCACAGTCGCGATCTTCGGCCTGCAGGTGGCCGGGTTGGCCTCCCTGCTGCTTACCGACGGGGGCTGGCTCACCGCCGGCGTGCTCGTGTGCCTGTCCCGGTGCGCGCTGGTGCTCCTGTGCAGCCGCGGAGTGCCGGGTGCGCGCAGCGACGGGCTGGGGGCCACGTTCGTTGGCACCGTGCCCCGCAGCGTCGCGGTCGCGACGTGGGCACTGGCCCTTCTCCTCGCCTGGCTGGTCGGTGGGATCGCTGCCTTGGTAGGCGTCGTGTGCGCCGCCGCGGTCGTGCTGCTGCTCATCCGTCGCGTCGTCACCCGTTTCGGTGGCGTCACCGGCGACGTGTTCGGTGCCGCGATCGAGATCGCGCTGGCTACGATGCTGCTCACCGTCTCCTGACGCAGCGCCTCACAATTTCAGCACCCGGCCGGCGATCACGAGATGTACCTCGTCGCAGCCGGTGGCGACCCGCTGATTGACGGTGCCCAGCAGGTCGCGGAAAACCCGACCGGAGCGGTGCGCGGGCACCACCCCGAGCCCGACCTCGTTGGTCACGAACACCACGTCGTGCGCGGTGGTCGCCAGTGCCGCCAGAAGTGCCTCCACCTGCGCATCCACCCGGGCAGCGAGCACCGGCATCGAGCAGTCCCACCCGTCATCCGCGTCGATCAGCGCCGTCAGCCAGGTGCCGAGGCAGTCCACGATGAGCGGACCGTCGGCGGCGGCCACGGCAGTGGCCAGGTCACGGGTCTCAAGCGTCGTCCAGGCGGCGGGCCGGCGCTCACGGTGCGCGGCGAGCCGAGCGGCCCAGTCGGGATCGGGGTCGGCTTCGGCGGTGGGTCCGGGTGCGACGTACGTCGCCGGGCCGGTCCCGACCAGCGCCTCGGCGTGCCGGGACTTGCCCGAGCGGACGCCACCGGTGACCAACGTCTTCATCGTGCCCCCTCGCACCGGTTCGGAAAGCCGTCAGGCTAGCCGAGGCTCAGGTCAGGTGCGGTTCGGTCTTCGCCCGCACCTCGTCCTCGGTGACACCGGGGGCGAGTTCGATCAGCTTGAGCACCCGCTCGCCGAGCGTGCCCGACGGCGCCACCTCGCCGGTCGCGGGGTCGATCACGTCGATGACAGCGAGGTCGGTAATGATCCGCTGCACGACCCGCTTCCCGGTGTAGGGCAGGTGGCACTGCTCGAGGATCTTCAGCGAGCCGTCCTTGGCCGTGTGCTCCATCAACACGATCACCCGCTTGGCGCCGTGGACGAGATCCATCGCGCCGCCCATCCCCTTGACCATCTTCCCGGGGATCATCCAGTTGGCGATGTCACCGGCGGCCGAGACCTGCATGGCACCGAGGATCGCGGCATCGATCTTGCCGCCACGGATCATGCCGAACGACGTGGCCGAGTCGAAGAAGGAGGCGCCCTTGCGCAGGGTGACGGTCTCCTTGCCGGCGTTGATCAGGTCGGGGTGCTCCTCGCCGTCGAAGGGGTAGGCCCCGACGCCGAGGATGCCGTTCTCCGACTGGAGGACCAGTTCGACGTCGTCGGCGACATAGTTGGGCACCAGTGTCGGCAATCCGATGCCGAGGTTGACGTAGGAGCCGTCTCTCAGTTCCGAGGCCGCCCGTGCGGCCATCTGCTCCCGGGTCCAACCCGATCCGTGCGCCATGTCAGCCTCCCGATCCGGGGGTTGCCGCGTTGCCCTCAAGGACATCGGGCCTGGGTCGGGTGGTGACCTTCTCGATCCGCTTGTCGTTCGCCTGCTCCGGCGTCAGGGCGACCACCCGCTGTACGTAGACGCCCGGGGTGTGGACGTCGTTGGGGTCGAGCTCGCCCGGCTCGAGGAGTTCCTCGACCTCCGCGATGGTGATCCGGCCGCACATGGCGGCGAGCGGATTGAAGTTGCGCGCCGACTGTCGGTAGATCAGGTTGCCGTGCCGATCACCCTTCCAGGCACGCACCAACCCGAAATCGGCCACGATGGCGTGCTCGAGGACGTATTCACGCTCCCCGTCGGCGGTGCTGAAGATCTGCGTCTGCTTGGGCGGTGACGCGATCGCGACGTGGCCGGCGTCGTCGTACTTCCACGGCAAGCCGCCCTCGGCGACCTGGGTGCCGACGCCAGTCGCAGTGAAGAAGGCCGCGATGCCCGAGCCGCCGGCCCGCATCCGCTCCGCGAGGGTGCCCTGCGGGGTGAGCTCCACCTCGAGCTCGCCGGCGAGATACTGCCGCGCGAACTCCTTGTTCTCCCCGACGTAGGACGCCGTCATCCGGCGCAGCCGCTTCTCGACGAGCAGGCGCCCCAGCCCCCAGTCGTCCACGCCACAGTTGTTGGAGATCGCCTCGAGCTCACGGATGTCCGCCCGGAGCACTGCGTCGATCAACACCGATGGGATGCCGCACAGCCCGAACCCACCTACCGACAAGGTCGCGCCGTCGGGGATGTCGGCTACGGCCTCGGCAGCCGACGAGACCACTTTGTCCATGCCCAGCACCCTAGCGCCCGGCGGGCCCGCTACTACGATGAATCGTGTGAGCGACTGGCCGGACGCACGACTGCACGTCGTGACGGGCAAGGGCGGCACCGGCAAGTCGACAGTGGCGGCTGCGCTCGCTCTCGCACTGGCCTCCACCGCTAAGGACGTCCTGCTCTGCGAGGTGGAGGGACGCCAAGGGATCGCCCGGATGTTCGATGTCGATCCGTTGCCCTACGAGGAACGCCGCATCGCGCGTGGCCTGCCTCAAGGCGGGATTGCGCCGGGGTCGGTGTATGCGCTGCACATCGACGCGGAGTCGGCGCTGCTCGAATACCTGTCGATGTATTACAAACTCGGCCGCGCCGGAAAAGCACTCGACCGGTTCGGGATCATCGACTTCGCCACCACCATCGCCCCCGGGGTGCGCGACGTCCTCCTGACCGGCAAGGTCTACGAGGCAGCGCGGCGCGGAGCCGAGAACACATCGGCCCGCCGCTACGACGCCATCGTGCTCGACGCACCACCGACCGGGCGGATCACCCAGTTCCTCAACGTCAACGGTGAACTCGCGGGCCTGGCGAAGGTAGGACCGATCAAGGCACAGGCCGACAAGGTGATGACCCTGCTGCGCTCACAGCGCACGGTCGTCCACCTGGTGACCGTGCTGGAAGAGATGCCGGTCCAGGAGTGCGTCGACGGGATCGCCGACCTGCGCATCGCCGAACTGCCGGTGGGTGGTGTCGTGGTCAATCTGGTCCGACCAGGTGACCTGGGACAGGCCGACCTGCGCAACGCCCGCAGCGGGCGGTTCGACCGAGAAAAGATTGCTGCCGACCTGTCGTTCGCCAAGCTCGACGTCACCCACGACCTGGTCGAGGCGCTCACCCGCGAGGCTCGCGACCACGCCGAGAGACGGGCACTCGAGGACCAGCAACGCCGGATCGTGCAGGACCTCGGCGTCCCCTCCTACGAACTGCCCCGCCTCGCCGACGGCATCGACCTCGGCGGGCTCTATGAACTGGCCGCCCTACTGAGGGCGCAGGGGATGGCATGAACGCAATGAAACGCATCCGGCCCCGCGTCGGCCCGTTGGCCGCCACGACCGAACGCGCTCGGAGTCTCGACGTCGATGCACTGCTCGACGACCTCGACACCGAGATCATCGTCTGCTGCGGTTCGGGCGGCGTCGGCAAGACCACTGTCTCGGCGGCACTGGCGCTGCGGGCGGCTGAGCGTGGCCGTACGGTCGTCGTACTCACCATCGACCCGGCCCGCCGACTCGCCCAGTCGATGGGTATCGAGGCCCTCGACAACACGCCGCGTCCGGTCACGGGCCTTCGCCCGAGCGGGGCGACCACGGGCGGATCGCTCGACGCGATGATGCTCGACATGAAGCGCACCTTCGACGAGGTCGTGCTCAGCCAGACCACGCCGGAGAAGGCCAGGGCGATCCTGGAGAACCCGTTCTACATCGCCCTGTCGAGCTCGTTCTCCGGCACCCAGGAATACATGGCGATGGAGAAGCTCGGCCAGATACAGGCCGAGGGCCATTACGACCTGATCGTCGTGGACACGCCGCCCTCGCGCTCGGCGCTCGACTTCCTCGATGCTCCCGAGCGGCTGAGCAGCTTCCTCGACGGCCGGTTCATCCGGCTGCTCCTCGCCCCGGCCCGCGGGCCGGCCAAGTTGATGACGGCGGGCCTCGGCCTGTTCACCAGTGCGCTGACCAGGATCTTGGGCACCCAGGTGCTGCGCGACATGCAGACCTTCGTCGCGGCCTTCGACACGCTCTTCGGCGGCTTCCGGCAGCGGGCCCAGAAGACCTTCTCACTGCTCCAGGCCGACGGCACGGCGTTCGTCGTCATTGCGGCGCCCGAGCCGGACGCGTTGCGGGAGGCCGCCTACTTCGTGGAGCGGCTGACCGAGGACGAGATGCCGCTGGCAGGACTGGTGATCAACCGGGCAAGCGTGCCACCGTCGGTCGGCCTCTCGGCGGCAGAGGCCACTGCGGCGGCAGACCGGCTGGCCCAAGTCTCTGCGGATTCCAGCACGGCAGGGCTGCTGCGCGTCTACGCCGATCGAAGTCGCATAGTGGCCCGCGAAGCTCACCTACGGACCCGATGGGCCACCGAGCACCCGGGGGTGGCAACAACCGTCGCCGCGGCGCTGGCCAGCGACGTGCACGACCTCGCGGGGCTACGTCAGGTCGGCGGGCTGCTCGCCGACGGTTGAGCCTCAGACGGTGACGGCGCCCTTGACGTGTTCTTCGCGGGCGTTCTCCAACCCCGGGCGCCCCGTCGCGCTGGGACGACGGCGGAGCAGCGCCCGGCGCTCACGCTCGGTCATGCCACCCCACACGCCCCATTCGATCTGGTTGTCGAGGGCCTCGGCGAGGCATTCGGTCCGCACAGGGCAGCTAGCGCATACAGACTTCGCCTTGTTCTGCTCAGCCCCACGCACGAAGAGCGCATCCGGCTTGTCCTCACGGCACGCAGCGCGTGATGTCCAGTCTTCGTCCCACATGATGTCCGCCATCTCGTCGAGTCTTCCTGCTCGCCCCCATGACGACCATTCATCAACTCTCGATGAGCGTAAGCAACAGATCGTCAGCGCAGCAGATCCATCTGGCTCAAATCGTATGGCCCAATATGACTAGACCATCACTGGTCCGATTCGGCCGCAACGCTCCCAGAAAGTGTGCTACGAGAAAATGGGTCGACGCGGCACCCTCCCGTACATTAGCCCTCATGCCCACGCCTGATCAGCGGCCCCCGGTCCGCAGCAACGCTCGCCCGTCGGTGCTCTCGCACCTGGCCGTGATGGGTGCGGTTGCAGCCGTGATGGGTGTCCTGGTCGCTGGTCTGGCCATCCCCTTCGCCGGGGTCGTTGGCGTGGCAGCCAAGGACGTCAGTGAGGGCATGGTCGATCTGCCGGACGAGCTCGAGGCCAAGGAACTGGCCCAGACGACTCGGATCTATGACTCCAACGGCAACCTGATCGCCTCCCTCTACGACCAGAACCGGATCAACGTCGGGCTCCGCCAGATCTCGCGGAAGATGGTCGAGTCGATCGTCTCGATCGAGGACTCCCGCTACTACGAGCACGGCGCCCTCGACCTCCGCGGCACCTTCCGCGCCTTCGTCACCAACCAGGCGAGCGGCTCGGTACAGGGCGGTTCCTCCATCACCCAGCAGATGGTGAAGCAGACGCTCCTCAACCAGGCGGAGACGAAGGAGGAGGAGGAGGCGGCCACCGACGACACCTATGCCCGCAAGGTGCGCGAACTGCGCTACGCCATCGCTTTCGAGAAGAACTACTCCAAGGACTGGATCCTGGAGCGCTACCTCAACATCGCCTACTTCGGCGACGGCGCCTACGGCGTCCAGTCGGCGGCGCAGCACTACTTCTCCAAGAATGCCAAGAACCTCAACTACCTCCAGTCGGCGACGTTGGCCGGGTTGGTGAAGAACCCCACCGGCTACGACCCCACCAACTCCCCCGAGCGGGCCCTCAACCGCCGCAACCTGGTGCTCGAGCGGATGGCTCAGCTCAACGTGATCTCCTCGGAGCAGGCCGACAAGCTCAAGGCTCGACCGCTGGGCCTCAAGGTCAAGCCCACCCCCAACGGCTGCCAGCAGTCCCAGGCGCCGTTCTTCTGCGACTACGCCGTCAACTACCTGCTCAAGGACAAGACGTTCGGCGAGACCGTCAAGGACCGCAGGCGCAAGCTCCAATCGGGTGGCCTGACCATCCACACCACGCTCGACCTCGACTACCAGAACGGGGCCGACAAGGCCGTGCAGGCGCACGTCTACCCCAAGGACCAGGCGATCGGTGGCCTGGCGATGGTCCAGCCCGGCACCGGCCATGTCCGCGCACTGTCCCAGTCGCGGCCCATGGGCAAGGACAAGAGCAAGGGCCAGACCTACCTCAACTATGTCGTCCCGCCTAAGTACGGCGACGCCAACGGTTTCCAGGCCGGGTCGACGTTCAAGGTCTTCGTGCTCGCCTCGGCGATCATGCAGAAACTCCCCCTCACCACGTCGTTCAACTCACCCGAATCCATGCTCATCCCCGACTCGAGCTTCGAGACCTGCGACGGCCCCTATGCCGGCGACGGCGGCTGGAAGGTCTCCAACTCCACCGGCTCGGGGACCTTCGACATGTATTCGGGGACCCAGCAGTCGGTCAACACGTTCTTCGCCCAACTGGAGACGAAGACCGGCCTGTGCGAGCCGATCAAGCTGGCCAAGAAGATGGGGATCAACCTGCCCAAGTCGCAGCAGGTCCCGTCCTGGATCCTCGGCATCTCCGACACCAACCCGCTGACGATGGCCGAGGCCTACGCCACGTTCGCAGCCCGCGGCATCCACTGCGAGGCGCTGCCGGTGACGCAGGTGCTGGCCTCGGACAACAGCGTGGTGAAGGACTACGAGCCGACCTGCGAGCAGGTCATGCCCGGGGTCTACGCCGATGCGGTCAACGACATCCTCAAGGGCGTCATGGAGCCCGGCGGCTTCGGACAGAACCTCGCCATCGACAAGCCGTCGGCCGGCAAGACCGGCACCAACAACGGCAACATGTCGGTGTGGTTCGTGGGCTACACCCCGCAGGTCGCCACCGCTGCGATGGTGGCCGGCGCCAACTCGCTGGGTCACTGGGTCAGTCTGAACGGCCAATCGGTCGGCGGCTCCTACATCTCCAGCGCCTTCGGTTCGACCGTGGCCGGTCCTATCTGGGGCGAGGCGATGGCTGCCATCGCCTCCAAGCTCGACTACGAGACATTCCAGACGCCGGCTGCCGGCGAGGTCGCCGGCCTGCTCACTCCCGTCCCGGAGGTCGCGGGCATGGGGCTCAAGCAGGCGCGGACGACGCTGGAGGCGGCCGGCTTCCTCACCACTCTGGGCGGTTACGCCAACTCCACCATCGCCAAGGACGCCGTGGTCTTCACGGCCCCCGGCGCCGGCACCACCCTGGGTTCGGGTGACACGGTCACGATCTACCAGTCGAGCGGTTACGTTCCGCCGCCCGCCAAGCCCAACAAGGGCAAGAAGGGGAAGAAGAAGGACCGAGACTGACCCTCCGCCGGGCTCAGCCGAGCTGGCGACGTACCTCCGCGGCCACGGCTGCGCCATCGGCACGACCCTTGACCTGGGGAGTCACCAGACCCATGACCTTGCCCATGGCCTTCATTCCTTCGGCGCCAGCACCGGTCTGCGCGATCGCGGCCGTGACGACGGCCTCCATCTCCGCATCACTGAGCGGAGCGGGCAGGTAGTCGGCCAGGATC
>JARICB010000142.1 GCA_029264225.1 Nocardioides sp.
GCTCGGTGGGCAGGCCGTTGTCGTCCCAACCCATCGGGTAGAAGACGCTCTTGCCCTGCATGCGCTGGTAGCGCGCAATCAGGTCGGTGTGGGTGTAGGAGAAGACGTGGCCCACGTGCAGACTGCCGCTGACGGTGGGCGGCGGGGTGTCGATCGAGTAGACGTTCTCGCGGGTCGCGGTGCGATCGAAGGTGTAGGTGCCGTCGTTCTTCCAGCGCTCGGACCAGGTGGCCTCGAGCCCTTCCAGGACAGCCCTGTCGGGTACGACGACGTCGCGGCGGGCGGACGTCGTCGTCGACTCGGCTTCAGGGCTGATATCAGTCATGGCGTCAGTCTATGAGCGTGCAGCGTCGAGCCCGACAATGCGTGACGACTCTGGTCCTACTGGCTAGCGTGCTGCCATGCGACCCGATGCTGCCAGGCCCGGCCACCGAGTCACGCCCGTGATCGAGTTCTTCAAGGCACCGGCGGACTTTCTGGCGGCTGCGGAGATGTTCCTGCATCGGGAACCGGTGGTCTCCACGGTGGTGTCCACCGTCGCCAGCAGAGCCGCTGTCGAGGTGGTCGACGGCATCGCGCAGGACCCGCGCCACTGGTATGTCGTGGTCCGCGACGAGACGGGAACGGTGATCGGGGCTGGGATGCGGACGGCTCCGTTCGAGCCTCGTCCGCTGTTCCTGCTCTCGATGCCCGACGAAGCGGCCATCGCGCTGGCCCGGGCGCTTGCTGACCGTGGCGAGCAGGTGGGCGGGGTCAACGGCGTGCTGCCTGCAGTGCGGACGTGCGCCGGCGAATTGGCCCGACTCCAAGGAGGTGAGGTCGTTGAGTCGCAACAGACGTGCCTGCACGTGCTTGAGAAGCTGGTAATGCCACAGCCACCGCCGGGGAAGTTGCGGGCGGCCGAGGTCGAGGACGTGGCTCTGTGCATGGAGTGGTTCGCGGCCTTCGGCGCGGACGCGGACGTGCAGGCGGGTCGACAGGTGGGCACCGGCGGCCACGCGGTGCCAGACCTGGACGACATGCTGTGCCGGATCGCAATGGGTCGGATCTGGCTGTGGGAGGACGCGAGCGGCACGGTCGTGCACCTGACCGCCGCCACCCGACCGGCCTTCGGGGTCGCCCGGGTCGGACCCGTCTACACCCCCGGGGAGCATCGGGGCCATGGCTACGCCAGCGCGGCCGTTGCCGAGGTGACGTCGCTGATCCTGGCCGAGGGCGCCGTGGCGTGCTTGTTCACCGATCAGGCCAACGTCACCTCCAACAAGATCTACGCCGCACTCGGTTACCGCCCGCTCGTCGACATGGCCAACCTGACGGTCGGCTGAGTTGACGCAGGCCGACGCCTGCATGTCGGGGGAGCGCCCTGGCGTCCGTAGACTCGCCGTGCGATGACCACACCTTTCGAAGACGCCCGCCCGGCCGAGACATTGGCCGAGGTGGAGGACGCCCTGCTCTCCCGCTGGCCCGAAACCAAGTTGGATCCCACCCTGGACCGGATCGAGGCCTTCACCGAACTGCTCGGCGAACCGCAGAAGTCCTTCCGGGTGATCCATCTGACCGGCACGAACGGCAAGACGTCCACCAGCCGGATGATCGACACGCTGGTGCGTGCCCTCGACCTGCGCACCGGCCGCTTCACCAGCCCGCACCTGGAGAAGGTGAGTGAGCGGATCAGCATCGACGGCGAGGCGCTGAGTGACGACGAGTTCGTCCGGGTCTTCAACGAGGTCGCCCCCTACACCCACCTGGTCGACTCCGACCAGGAGCACCCACTGTCGTTCTTCGAAACCATGGTTGCGATGGCCTACGCGGCGTTCGCCGACGCTCCGGTCGACGTAGCCGTGGTCGAGGTCGGCATGGGCGGGGCCTGGGATGCCACCAACGTCGCCGACGCGGACGTTGCCGTCGTGCTACCGATCTCCATCGACCACGCGGCGCATCTCGGGGACACCCCGACCCAGATCGCGACCGAGAAGGCCGGCATCATCAAGCCCGGCTCGATCACCATCCTGGCCGAGCAGAGCCCCGACGTTGCAGCGATCCTGATCGAGCGCGCTACCGAGGTCGGGGCCACCCTGGCCCGGGAGGGGACGGAGTTCGGCGTCATCTCCAGGGTGCCCGCCGTCGGCGGTCAGATGCTCAGCCTGCAAGGCCTGCGGGGCAGGTACGACGACGTCTTCCTGCCCCTCTACGGCGCCCACCAGGCCCAGAACGCCGCCGTGGCCCTGGCCGCGGTCGAGGCCTTCGCCGGCGAGGCGCCCCTCGACGCCGACCTCGTCCTGGCCGCATTCGCCGAGGTCACCAGTCCGGGTCGCCTCGAGATCATCCGACGGAGCCCGACCGTGCTGCTCGACGCGGCTCACAACCCGCACGGCGCCGCGGCCACGGCCGACGCTCTGGAGGACTCCTTCAACTTCGCGCCGCTCATCGGCGTGGTGGGCGTCATGGCCGACAAGGATGCCGACGGGGTGTTGGCCGCGTTCGAGCCGCACTTCGCTCACGTGATCTGCACGCAGAACTCCACCGCGCGATCGATGTCGGCGGCCACCCTTGCCGAAGTCGCGATCGAGGTCTACGGCGAGGACCGCGTCACGATGGTCCCCGACCTCGCCGACGCCATCGAGCAGGCCGCCACCATGGCCGAGTCGGGTGAGGCCTTCGGTGACGCCTTCGGGACCGGCGCCGTGCTGGTCACCGGATCAGTCGTGACAGTCGGCGAGGCACGCGCACTGCTGAAGGGTCGACGATGAGCGCCCCCGACGCACCCGCCACCGAGCGGTCGGCCCGTCGCGGGATGTGCGCTGCCGTGCTCTGTCTGGAAGCGATCACCCTGGGCCTGACCGCACCGGTGATGATCATGATCGCCGGGGTAGCACCCAGGGTCGCCCTGCCGATCGGTCTGGGCCTTGCGCTCGTGTGCATCGTGCTGGCCGGCATGCTCCGGGCCGAGTGGGCCTACCGGGCCGGTAGGCTGGTGCAGGTGGCCGCGATCGGGCTCGGCATCGTAGTGCCGATCATGTTCGCGCTCGGCGCCATCTTCGCGCTGTTGTGGGGCACCGCCGACTACCTCGGCCGCAAGATTCAGCGTGAGCGTGCTGCCGCCTGGGCGGAGTTTCGGGCCGCGAACCCGTGACCGGCGCCGGTCAGCTCGACAAGGAAGCCACGAGCACGGCCAGCGCCTCGTCGAGCTGAGCGTCACTCGCTCCACCGAAGCCGACCACCAACCCGGTCAGGCGAGCGGAGCGGCAGTAGGTGTCGAGCAGGTTGAGGTCGAACCCGGCCGCCCGCACGGCCGCCCGGGCCCGCACGGCTCGATCCTGGGGTAGCAGCCAGGTGGAGTACATCCCCGCCACCGGGCCGGCCAGCTCGGCGTAGGGCGACAGAGCCGCGACCACGCGGGGGGCCCGCTCGGCGTAGATGCGTCGCGCGGATCTGACCACCGCATCGACGTAGCCGTCCCTCAGCAGCGCCCAGTAGGCGCGCTGCACGGGCCACGCGGGTGCATCGTGGGTCACCTCCCGGTGTCGATCCAGGCTCGCTCGCAGGGAGGACGGGAGCACCATCCAGCCCAACCGCAGCGATGGAGCCACCGACTTGGAGGCGGTGCCGAGGTAGGCGACGGTGTCCTGGCCGAGGGAGGCCAGCGCCGGCACCGGCGCCACGTCGTAGCGGAACTCGGAGTCATAGTCGTCCTCGATGACCAGCGCCCCGTCGCGCCGCGCGGTGGTGAGCAGGGTAAGCCGATCCTCGGCCGGCATGACCCGCCCGAGCGGGTGCTGGTGGGCGGGCGTGACATAGGCGGCGCAGCACCCGGCGAGGTCGGTAATGGCAGCTTCGGCCGGCAGGTCGACCACGGCACGCCCGGTCGCCCGGACGGTGAGCACCGCCGCCCGGTAGCCGGGGTCCTCCATGGCGACCGGACCATGGGGGAGAACAGCCAACAGATGGCGCAGGCCGGCGGTGGTGCCCGCAGTGAGGCGTACGTCGTCGGGGTCGACGATCAGCCCGCGGGTACGGCCGAGCCGTTCCGCGAGCTGCATCCGCAGTGCGGGCAGGCCGCGCGGGTCGTCGTAGCCGCGTGGTGGAGTCGCAGCGGAAACTTCCCGCCAGGCACGACGCCAGCCGGCGGCGTGCCGTGCATCCAGCCATGGTGTGCCCGCATCCAGCCGGACCAGCGCCCGCTCCGGCGCGGGGGTGCGACGACGTCGGGGTGCGATGGGGACGTCTGTGTGGCCACCGGTGACAAAGGTGCCGGCGCCCTGCCGTCCCTCGATCCAGCCCTCGGCTCGCAGTTGGTCCCAGGCCTGCTCGGTCACCGAGCGCGCAACGCCGAGTTCGGTGGCCAGGCGTCGGGTGCTCGGCAGCCGATCACCGGTGACCAGGGTGCCGGCGAGCACCAGTCGGCGTACCTGGTCGGCGAGCTGTATTCCGAGCGGTCGCGGGTCGGCGCGGTCCACCGTAACGGGCAGGGAGGGCATAAGTGGCCTGTCGAAGTCGCGCAAATGTGGCTCGTGCGCGGAGGCCACCTGGACGAGACGATGATGCCATGACCCCCGCACTGGAGCCCACCGCCCGTACCCGGATCAACCGCGGCCGCAACCGAGCCGTGACTGAGCGGTCCCGTCTGCTCGCCCTGCTGGGTGACGCCCTGATCGCGCACGTCGGCATCGCCCTGGCAGATCACCCGGTGGTGCTGCCTACCGCCTTCGCGCTCGACCCCGACGGCCCGGACGCGGACGGCACGCTCTACCTGCACGGATCGGTGGCGGCTGGATGGCTGCGCCGGATGCCCGACATGCAGGTCTGCGTCACGGTCACCGAGCTTGACGGATTGGTCGCCGCCAGGTCGGCCTTCCACCA